>CAZYCO010000026.1:5958-15379 GCA_964645885.1 uncultured Gammaproteobacteria bacterium | reverse complement strand
TTTTACCAGCACCATTTTCACCAGTAATTTGTAAGATATCGCCATTCTCAAGTGAAAAATTAATATCTTGAAATAACAAAGAATTATTACGTGAAAAACTTATATTTTCTCCTGAAAAAATCAGGGTTTTAGAAGGATTAATATCAGTTTCAAAATTCATCATTTCTTCATAATCACTTTAATTTTTAAGCTAAAAATGCTTGTTTTTCAAAAAAATTAGGTATACTCCCAATTTCGGCATTTTTATTGCCAAGAAGATCATATAGTAAAAAATCTCTTTTTGGCTATGAATTGAGCGAGAACGTTATCATGAAAAATAGTTTATTGATGTTTAATTCAGCAAAAAAATTAATTTCTTTTACCGGTTTGATGTTGGTATTGGTTGCCTGTCAAACACCTACTAATAAAAATAAAACTATTCCATCAGGACCATCTGTTGCTGAAAGTAATGCAGCAATTGAATCTAAAACCTATTCATCATCATATAAAGTACGCGGTAAACGTTATAACGTTTTGGCAAACTCAGAAGGATTTCAGCAACGCGGTTACGCTAGCTGGTACAGTCATCGTTTTGAAAATAGAAGAACAACAAGTGGCGAACGTTATCATGCAAAAAAATTAACGGCGGCACATCGTAATTTACCACTTCATTCTTATGTTAAAGTAAAAAATCTAGAGAATGGCCGGGAAATTATAGTGAAAGTAAATGATCGCGGGCCATTCAAAGGTGGTGATGAACGCATTATCGATCTGTCTTATGTTGCAGCAAAAAAATTAGGGATTATCGGTAGAGGCAAAGGTTATGTTGAAATTGAAACTATTGCTGCAAATCAAATTGATCAATTACAGCAACAAGTTGATCCTGTTCAAACAACCTATGTTTTAAGTTCAGAAAAATTTAGCTCACGCCAAAAAGCAAAACAATTTGATCAGCGTATTAAAACTTTGATTGCAGAAAATACAGAAATTAAACGAATCAAAAGCAAACGTAGTACTCGATATGTTGTCAATATTGGCCCTTATTCATCTAAAAAATCTGCACAAAAATCTGAAACTAAATTAACCAATGCTGGTTTATCTGTAAAAAGAATTGAAACGTTCTCTTAAATTTTTATTATGATTAAAAAGAGCTTTGAAATAATAAAAAGGAGTGGACATGAGAACGCAAAAGGAAATTTTACATCACGCAGCAATGGCGTTTTATCAAAAAGAATTTCAACTCACGATTGATCTATGTACTGAAGCTATAACAAGGGATCCAAGCTACCAAAATAAATACATGCTAGCCGATATTTACACTAAACGTGGTTTAGCAAAAGTACGTTTAGGTTTAAATACCGGTCATTTCATAGATATGACTACTAGTGCGATTGAAGATTTTAATAAAGCATTAGAATTGCATGAAAATTATGCTTTAGCATATTTATATCGAGGATTATTGCGATATCAATTTAATCAAACTGAACTTGCCTTAGGTGATTTTGATCGTGCTATTGCTTTGAAAATTGATGAGCCTATTGTGTATTTCAAACGTGGTTTAATAAAAAATAACTTAGAACAGTATGTTGAGGCACTCGATGATTTAAATATGGCTGTTTCTGAATGTGCAAAATTAAATTTTAATAGAGAACGAATGGCAGAACTTTACTTTGCAAGAGCATTTACGTTTGAAAAATTAAAACAACATCAAAATGCTTTTTATGATTATCAGCAAGCGTATGCATTAAATTCTATTGATAAACATAAAGCAGCAATGGATCAAGCAAGTAAGAATTTCGCCGCGTCTATCACTAGCTATGATGGCAAAGGTTTTGGTAGTCCCCTACATAAACATAATGCTAAACCGCAGCAGTTAAATGTAGAGGAAGAAGCATTAATGAAAATAGAGCACAATATGTAATTTGTAAGATGGGCAATGCAATTAGCTCGCCCATCGTTAAAAGTTGAAATTATTTTTTTGAATTATCGTTTTGCTTTTTATCTTTTTGATTTTTAGGTGTTTCAATTACTGCAGGCGTATTTTCTTTCCAAAGTTTTTTCATGCGTTCATCAATCACTTCCATATTTTTCATCATATCTTGGCGAATTTTTTCAAAATGTTGTTGCATATTTTGTTGTTGTTTTTGCAAATCATTAAAGAAAGTATTCATTTCTTCAGAATTTGTTTTATCGCCACTGGTTTGGATAACACGGTAGCTGCTATTCATCGAACCATCTGAATTTTGGGAAGTAATGGAATAACCATTTCCTACTTGTTCAATGCTAATGACGTTTTTAGCTGCGGCTTTCCAATCATTTTTTTTAACCCAACCTATATTGCCGTTGTCTGGATTTGCGACTTTTAACCAATCATTCTGTTCATAAACAGAAATTAATTTTTGACCTTTGGTCATGGTCGTTGTTGGAGAGGTTTTATTATCCGGGGTGTCATAAACTGGAATTGAACGATCCTGAATAGTGGTAATTTGGGTAATTGCAGCGAATGCTGATACAGCGAACAGCGCAAACATTAAAAACATTAATTTTTTCATTGATATCACTCCCTTAAATACAAAGACGGCTTAATTATTGAATAAATGGGGCAAAAAAAAAGAGGTTTCAAGTCCGAGAACTTGCAACCTCTAAGTGCCATGCCAACTGTGTAATCGCGAATGGGGCATTAACTATTATTACTTATTGATGCGTCAATCTCCGTTATAGATACAAGAAGGCCAAAACCCTTGTGGAAATAACTGTTATCGGCCTATATCGGAAAAAATGATTTTTAAATTCGAAGTCAGTATGATGTGCACCATTTTCAGTGCCAGATAAGATTATTAAAAATTGAGGAGTTGTTATGTCTAATGGGCATGATCGCCATAATGATATTGACCCTATAGAAACAAAAGAATGGCTGGATGCTTTTGAGTCGGTCGTAAAAGAAGAAGGAAGCGATAGAGCAGCATTCTTATTAGAGTGTTTGCTTGAACATAGCCGACAAGGGGTAAGCGGGGGGAATAAAATTCAAACCCCTTATATCAATACTATTCCTGCTTCAGAAGAACCACCATTCCCTGATGATTTGCAGTTTTTCTCTCATGTGAGCGGGATTATTCGTTGGAATGCGATCGCAATGGTGTTGCGAGCAACCAAAAAAAATCCTGAATTAGGTGGCCATATCGCAACCTACGCTTCAGCCGCGACGCTCTATGACATTGGATTCAATTACTTCTTTAAAGCACAAACAAAAGATCGCGGAGGCGATTTGCTTTATATCCAAGGTCACTCCGCGCCTGGTATTTATGCCAGAGCATTTCTTGAAAATCGTCTTAGCGAAGAACAGCTCAATCATTTTCGACAAGAGATAGAAGTAAATGGCTTGTCGTCTTATCCACATCCATGGCTTATGCCAGATTTTTGGCAATTCGCTACAGTTTCCATGGGGTTAGGCCCACTACAAGCGATTTACCAAGCACGTTTTCTTAAATATTTAGAAAATCGCGGTCTTATTCCGCCAAATGATCGCAAAATCTGGGTATTTTGCGGTGATGGCGAGATGGATGAACCAGAATCATTAGGTGCAATTAGTATCGCGGCACGCGAAAAACTCGATAACTTAATTTTTGTGGTGAATTGCAATTTACAACGTTTAGACGGTCCAGTACGCGGCAATGGCAAAATTATTCAAGAATTAGAAGGCGTATTTAGAGGCGCTGGCTGGAATGTCTTGAAAGTAATTTGGGGTAGCAAGTGGGATGCTCTTTTAGAAAAAGACACAACGGGTCTTTTGAAAAAAAGAATGGAAGAAGCATTAGATGGCGAATATCAACGCTATAAATCAAGTAATGGTGCTTACGTTCGCGAACATTTCTTTGGCAAATATCCAGAGCTTTTAGAAATGGTTAAAGATATGTCAGATGATGAAATTTGGCATTTAAATCGCGGTGGCTTGGATCCTCAAAAAGTTTATGCAGCGTATGCCAGCGCGGTACAACACAAAGATCAACCAACCATCATATTAGCTAAGACCGTTAAAGGTTACGGCATGGGTGCGGCAGGTGAAGGACAAAACATTACGCACCAACAAAAGAAAATGACTGTAGAACATTTACGTGCATTCCGTGATCGTTTTTCTGTTCCAGTTCCAGACGACACTATTGAAACCATTCCATTTTGCCATCCAGGTAAAGACAGCAAAGAGACTAAGTTCTTGCTTGAAAAGCGCGAGAAATTAGGCGGCTTTTTACCTGCACGTATGCATCAAAGTGAATCATTAAAAGTCCCATCTTTACAAGAATTCGCGCCATTACTTGAAAGTAGTGGTGAACGTGAAATTTCAACCACCATGGCTTTTGTACGTTTACTTAATATTTTGTTGAAAGATAAAGAACTAGGGAAACGCATTGTTCCTATCGTACCTGATGAATCACGAACATTTGGTATGGAAGGATTATTCAGAACGATCGGCATTTATTCGCCAGTTGGCCAGTTATACGAACCAGAAGATGCAGGTCAATTGATGTATTACCGTGAAGACAAAGCGGGACAAATTTTAGAAGAAGGGATTACTGAAGCTGGATCATTTTGTTCGTGGATTGCAGCAGGAACATCTTATAGCTCCAACAATGTAGCAATGATTCCGTTTTATATTTTCTACTCTATGTTTGGTTTACAGCGCATTGGTGATTTAGCGTGGGCCGCTGGCGATATGCAAACTCGCGGATTTTTATTAGGCGCAACCGCAGGACGTACAACGTTGGCAGGTGAAGGTTTGCAACATCAAGATGGTCATAGCCATGTTCTTGCTTCAACCATTCCAAATTGCCTTTGTTACGATCCAACATTTGGTTATGAATTAGCTGTAATTATTCAAGACGGCTTACGTCGTATGTACCAAGATCAAGAATCAATTTTCTATTACATCACTGTGATGAATGAAAATTATCAACATCCAAAAATGCCTGAAGGAGCTGAAAAAGGTATTTTGAAAGGAATGTATTTGTTGCAGCAAAGCAATAAACCAAAAGCGAAATTACAAGTGCAATTGTTAGGTTCAGGAACAATTCTGCGTGAAGTAATGAAAGCGGCTGATATTTTGGCAGAGCAATTTGATGTCGGTGCAAGTGTTTGGAGTGTGACTAGTTTCAATGAATTAAGAAAAGAAGCACTCGATGTTGAACGTCATAATCGTTTCCATCCAGATCAAAAACCACGTTTAAGCTATGTTACTGAATGTTTAAAAGATACAGCAGGCCCTGTTATCGCAGCGACAGATTATATTCGTACGTTTGCTGATCAAATTCGTGCATTTGTTCCAAAACAATACGTGGTATTGGGAACAGATGGTTACGGTCGCAGTGATACTCGTGAACGTTTACGTCATTTCTTCGAAGTTGATCATCGTTACATCGTACTTGCAGCATTAAAAGCGTTGAGTGATGAAGGACAGTTTGATGCTAAGCAAATCAAAGATGCGATGAAAAAATTTGGAATTAGTGCAGATAAACCAAATCCAGTGAAGGTTTAAAAACACTCACCCTAACCCTCTCCCACAAGTCGGAGAGGGGAACAGAAGTAGAAGGTCTAAAATATGGCGACTACAAAAGAAATAAAAGTTCCTGATATTGGCAATGCAGCCGATGTCACTGTGATCGAAATATTAGTGAAACCAGGCGATCGCATTAAAAATAATGATCCTATTGTCACATTAGAAAGTGATAAAGCGAGCATGGAAATTCCATCATCAACTGATGGCGTGGTCGATAAGATTCAAGTCAAAGTTGGCGATAAAGTAAGCGAAGGTGATATTCTGTTATTAGTAACGGCAGAAGGTACAGATGCAAAACAACCTGAAGCTAAACCTGAAATTACAGAACCAGCAAAACCAGTTCAAGAACAAGCGCAAACTCAAACAGTTGTTATTCCAGATATTGGAACAGCAGCGCAAGTAAGTGTGATTGAAGTGCATGTTGCAGTTGGCGATGAAGTTAATGTTGATACACCAATTATTACCCTTGAAGGTGATAAAGCAACGATGGAAATTCCAGCGCCATATGCAGGAAAAATTGAATCGTTGCTAGTAAAAGTTGGTTCTAAAGTTGCAACTGGCGATAAAATTTTAACAATGAAAACAACAGGCACTACATCTGTTACGCCTGCCGTTACAACGCAATCTGCGGCTGCAACAACAACCAAGCCTGAAACGAAAGCTCCAGCTTCTTCAGCTCCAAAACAACAAGTAAATGTTGATTTATCTTATTCAAATACCAATGTACATGCAGGTCCTGGTGTTCGTCGTTTTGCTCGCGAATTAGGCGTTGATTTAACTCGCGTTAAAGGCACAGGCCCAAAAAACCGATTGTTAAAAGAAGACGTACAACAATATGTCAAAGCACAATTGGCTCAAGCCCAATCAGGTGGAATGAATTTCGGTTTAACCCCTGCACCAGAAGTAGATTTTGCTAAATATGGTGAAGTTGAAACAGTCGCATTAAACAAAATTAAACGTTTAACTGGAATTAATTTGCATCGTAATTGGGTCACAATTCCACATGTTACTCAATTTGATGAAGCAGATATCACTGATATGGAAGCATTTCGTCAAAGTGAAAAAGAAAACTACGAGAAAAAAGGTGTGAAGTTAACGCCGCTCGTTTTCATTATGAAAGTAGTTGTGCATGCGTTGAAACAATTTCCAACCTTCAATTCATCGTTAAGTAAAAACGGTGAACAACTTATTTTGAAAAAATATTTCAATTTAGGAATAGCGGTTGATACGCCGAATGGTTTAGTAGTACCAGTGATTCGCGATGTTGATCAAAAAAGTGTTGAACAACTTGCGAAAGAATTAGCAGAAATTAGTAAAAAAGCGCGAGAAAAAGGCTTGTCGCCTGCAGAAATGAGTGGAAGTTGTTTCACTATTTCAAGTTTAGGCGGTATTGCAGGTACAGCGTTTACCCCAATAGTAAATGCGCCGGACGTTGCAATTTTAGGTATTTCTAAATCACAAATGAAACCTGTTTATCAAGATGGAACATTTGTACCGCGTTTAATGTTGCCATTGTCATTGTCATATGATCATCGAGTAATCGATGGCGCAGAAGGCGCACGATTCATTAAATTCTTAGTAGAAGAATTAGGCGATATAAGAAAGTTGTTATTGTGAATATATGAATTTGTCATCCCGACCAAGCGCAAGCGCGAGCCGGGATCCAGGAAATATTTGATATCGCACTGGATCCTAGATAAATGCGCAGCACTTTGAAGGGATGACAGAACTAAAGAGGAACAATCATGAGCGAAAAAATCATTGAAACAGAAGTTGTTGTACTGGGTAGTGGTCCTGGTGGTTATACCGCGGCATTTCGTGCAGCAGATTTAGAAAAGAAAGTTGTATTAGTTGAACGCTATGAAAATATCGGTGGCGTTTGTTTAAATGTGGGATGTATTCCATCTAAAGCATTATTAAAAGCAGCTGACTTTATTGATCAAGCGCATTTTTATGCAGATCAAGGTATTGAAGTTGGTAAACCAAAAATCAATAACACCAAGTTGCGTGATTTCAAAAATAACGTCATCAAAAAATTAACAGGTGGCTTAAAAATGTTGGCGAAACAACGCAAAGTTGAAATCGTCCAAGGTGTAGGTGAATTTGTATCGCCACACGAATTACGCGTTACGCCAAAACAAGGTGGTGATAGCACATTAATTAAATTTCAATTCGCGATCATTGCTGCAGGTTCGCAAGCAGTAAAATTACCTTTTATTCCAGATGATCCACGTGTTATGGATTCAACAAGCGCGTTAGAACTTGAACAAGTTGATTGTGAGTTATTAGTAATTGGTGGTGGCATTATCGGTTTAGAAATGGCAACAGTTTATGAAGCATTAGGTGCAAAAATTACTGTTGTTGAATTTATGGATCAATTAATGCCAGGTGCGGATAAAGATATCGTTGCGCCACTGCATAAACGATTAGCTAAACGTGTAAAAACTATTTTATTGAAAACGAAAGTAACAAAAGTTGAAGCGAAAAAAGATGGTCTATATGTCACATTTGAAGGTGAGAATGCGCCAAGTGAACCACAAAAATTTGATCGCATTTTAGTGTCAGTTGGGCGTAAACCGAATGGTAAAAATATTGGTGCTGAAAAAGCAGGTGTGAGTGTTGATGAGCGTGGATTTATTCCAGTTAACAAACAAATGCAAACCAATGTTCCTCATATTTATGCGATTGGTGACATTGTTGGTCAACCCATGCTTGCACATAAAGCAGTTCCAGAAGGACGCGTTGCTGCAGAACGTATTGCAGGTTTAAAACATGATTTTGATCCAAAAGTGATTCCATCCGTTGCCTATACTGATCCAGAAGTAGCGTGGGTTGGTCTAACTGAAAATGAAGCAAAAGCTAAAAATATTTCATATGAAAAAGGTGTATTCCCATGGGCTGCGAGTGGTCGAGCATTAAGTATGGGACGTGATGAAGGCATTACTAAATTATTGTTCGATCCAACAACGCATCGTGTTATCGGTGCGGGCATTGTGGGACCACATGCTGGTGATTTAATCAGTGAAGTAGCGTTAGCGATTGAAATGGGTTGCGATGTTGAAGATATCGCTTTAACCATTCATCCACATCCAACTTTATCTGAAACTATTCCGATGGCATGTGAAGTATTCGAAGGCACAATCACTGATTTATATATTCCTAAACGTAAGTCAGATGCAAAAGCGAAAGAAAATGTAGGATCATGATGTCTTGACGAAAACTAAATGGTGGGCACGCACTTCGTGCTTTGCTCGCCCTACAAAACACAAGAGATAAATATTTTATTTTAAACATTTGAGCAAATCTTAAAAAAACTGTGATTACTATACGTACAATGACATTGTCTGATGTGCCTGGGATTTACGAAAACGTAGAATCTCAAGCTCATTCTGTACCTTGGAGCCAAGAAACACTGGTTAAATGTATAGAAGTAGGTTTCTACGCTGCTGTTATTGAATTTAATTGCGAATTAGTTGGATATGGCATGATTTCGCTCGCAGCAGATGAAAGCCATATTTTGAATTTTGCTATTAAACCAGATCAACAACGGCGCGGTTTTGGTGAACGTTTAGTGCAACATTTAATAGAAAAAAAAAAAAAACGTTTGATTAAAAATATGTTTCTTGAAGTACGTATTTCAAATATTTCAGCCATTCGTCTTTACGAAAAAGTTGGGTTTGTTTGTATTGATCGACGTAAAGATTATTACGACACCATCGACAAAGACATCAAAGAAGATGCGTGGGTAATGAAGTTAGAGCTTATTTAAAAATGAACCCTCACCCGTCCACGACAAGCGTGGCCACCCTCTCCCGCAAGCAGGAGAGGGGAATTATTGTTTAGGAGTGTTTAATTTGTCACGACATCAACAAGAAGTTCAAAAACGTCGTACCT
>CAZYCO010000026.1:1684-5898 GCA_964645885.1 uncultured Gammaproteobacteria bacterium | reverse complement strand
CACTCACCGAAAAATTATTGCTATTCGGTGGCGCTATTCAGTTAGCAGGCACAGTAAAAGGCCGTAAAGCATCTAGGCATGCAACATCTGATTGGATGGAATTAGAAAAACAACGTGGAATTTCTGTCACGACTTCAGTTATGCAATTCCCTTATAAAAATTGCATTATGAATTTATTAGACACACCAGGCCATGCTGATTTCTCGGAAGATACTTATCGTACATTAACTGCAGTCGATTCAGCGCTAATGGTAATTGATGCTGCTAAAGGTGTAGAAGAACGTACCATCAAATTATTAGATGTTTGTCGTTTACGCCAAACACCAATCATGACATTCATTAATAAGATGGATCGAAATGCACGTGAAACTATCGAGTTATTAGATGAAATTGAAAGTATTTTAAAAATTCGTTGCGCACCTATTACTTGGCCAATTGGTTCAGGAAAGGATTTTAAAGGTATTTATCATTTGTACCTCGATGAGGTACACGTTTATCAATCAGGTAATAACGATCAAATTAAACAAGCTGAAATTATTAAAGGTTTAGATAACCCAATTTTAGATCAGCGCTTCGATATTTTAGCCAAAGAATTACGTGAACAATTAGAATTAGTCAAAGGTGCAAGTAATCCATACGACAAAGAACTGTATTTGCAAGGCAAGCTAACACCGGTTTTTTTCGGTTCAGCAATTAATAATTTTGGAATCGCTGAATTACTAGATGATTTTGTTCGTGATGCACCTGCACCACAAGCACGCGCAACTGTAACTAGAGATGTTACACCTGATGAAGAAAAATTTTCGGGTTTTGTATTCAAAATTCAAGCCAATATGGATCCACAACATCGTGATCGTATTGCTTTTCTTCGAGTTTGCTCCGGCCACTATCAAAAAGGCATGAAAACACGGCATGTTCGTTTAGGTCGTGATGTACAAATTACATCTGCACTAACTTTTATGGCAGGAGATAGAGAACATGCAGATGAAGCTTATCCTGGCGATATAATTGGTTTACATAATCACGGCACCATTCAAATTGGCGATACTTTTAGCGAAGGTGAAAATTTAAAATTTGTTGGTATTCCAAATTTCGCACCGGAATTATTTAGATTAGTACGTTTACGCGATCCTTTAAAATCTAAAGCGTTATTAAAAGGTTTAATGCAATTATCAGAAGAGGGCGCAACTCAAATCTTTAGGCCAATAAATAGTAACGATTTAATTTTAGGCGCAGTGGGTACGTTGCAGTTTGATGTTGTGGCTCATCGCTTAAAATTTGAATACAACGTTGAATGTAGCTACGAGACAGTATCTGTTGTCACTGCTCGTTGGATTCAATGTGATGATGAAAAAACGCTTGCTGAATTTCGTAAAAAAGCGGGCGATAACTTAGCGCTTGATCACAGTGATGCCCTTACTTATTTAGCGCCTACCAGGGTAAACCTAAATTTAACCATGGAACGGTGGCCCCAAATTCGTTTTAGAGAAACACGAGAACATTCTTGAAACATATCAGACATAATTTTTGTTAAAAATTTTCTACACTTAATAAATAACCCTAGCCAAGAGAGTTTCTTATGGACCCTAAACATAAACCTGACGTTTCAAATGCCGGCAAACCGAAAGAAGATACACCTACAAAAGAAATAGAAGGTGTAAAGGTTCCAGTTAAAGACATTATTGCTCTTAATATTTTTACTAAACTTAACGATGCGCAAGATGTAAAGAATTCTCTACAAGCTTTTGGTAAAGCAGTTTATGACCATAAAGATGAAATTTATCGCGCTACAACAATAAGCCGTTTAAAAAATTTAATGAAAGAAGCTTGTTATCAGTCGAACTGTGTAGGTTGTAGTTTCAGAAAAGAAGAAGTTTTATCTGAAGCGTGTATAGAAAATTTTTTTAATTTTGTCAGTAATAAATTGCAATCAAAAGTCATGCGCCATGATTTAGCATGGCTGCCTAAATTAATTGAAGAAGAAAAGTTTAAAACCGAAAAAAACTTTAATTTCTGGAAACAATTAAATTGTTTCTTAACCACTGTAAATCTTGGTAAACAGAACAAACAAAAAAGTGGATACGCATTATTTGGCTTATTTTTACATGTTTTACCAGCACAAAAAGTTATTCCAGTTCAAATCGATTCTGATTTCGATTTTGGTAACGCTGAATTTAAAATTGCAGATATTGTTGAAAGTTTTGATTATGCATGTTTTTCTAAATCAGAAATTAAAGAGTTAGCAAGAGTCAATCCAAATTTATTAAAGCTAATTATTGATGGTATTCAGGATGACACAATTTTATCGTTGTCATTTCATATTAAAAATAAAAGTACTTTAGAATTTTTCTTAGCTTTTGCATTAAAACAAATTTTAGATAAACCATTATTAATGGATTCCATCAAGCCACAAAGATTAATAGAAGATCAAGCTGATAAAGAAAATTTACTTAGAATGTATCAAATGCTAATTAGATTAGGTGTTAAAACTTGCGATAGAGAAGTAGATAGTTTTATTAGTTCTAATTTTAAAAATGAGTATGACATTTTGAAAAAAGAATTAGAACTAGCAGCAGAATTTAATAAAAAATTAAAAGAATTTAAAACACCTGAACAAGCAATTGAGAATTTTTTGAAACAATCAGACCCGGAAAATGAAGTAAAAATGTGTGTGATTGAAGAGTGTAAACAAGCAAGAGAAAATTTAAACGATTATAAAAAAGAGTTAGAAGCGCTTATGCAAAATCAAAATATGAATCAGAACACGCATTTTTCATCGACACATTCATAAATAATTTTAATCTAATGTTTGTTTATAGCGTGTTACACCAAATGCAATAATTAAGATTAAAAATAACAATAATGGCCAAAGATCTGGGTAAATTTCAGGCAAGCCATTACCTTTCAATAAAATTCCTCGCGCAATCCGAATGAAATGAGTAAGCGGTAATAAATTACCTAACCATTGTGCCCATAGCGGCATGCCATAAAATGGAAACATAAATCCCGATAGTAAAATCGAAGGTAAAAAGAAAAATGTTGTCATTTGTACCGCTTGTAATTGATTTTGCGCAATTGTTGAAAGTGTTAAACCAACTGCTAAATTTGCAGCAATAAAAGGCAGTGCACAAAACAATAATAAAATTATGCTACCGCGCATCGGCACATTAAAAATTCCCCAAGCCAAAATTAAAATCAAACACGCTTGAATATAACCAACCATAATAAAGGGCGTAACTTTGCCTATCATCACTTCTAATGGTTGTACTGGTGTAGCAAGAAGATTTTCCATGGTGCCACGTTCACGTTCACGCGTAATTGCAATACCAGTAATCATCGTCATGGTCATGGTTAACACTACACCTAATAAACCAGGCACGATGTTGTATTGCGTGATGCGTGCCGGATTGTATTTTTCATGAATTAACATTTGAAAGGGCGGGTTAGTAGGATTTAAATAACTCAAACTACCATCTAATTGCCGTTGAAAAATAGTTTGTGGTAGCGCTTGTGCTGCACCATTAGCATTACCAATACTGGTTGGATCAGTTGCATCGCTTTCTAACAACACACTTGGATTATTTCCTCTGATTAAATCATGGGTGAAATTAGGTGGAATATTTAATACGAATAACACCTCACCAGTTTGTAATAAGCGATTACCTTCAGCATAGTTCGTAATGCGCTTATTAATTTTGAAATAACCGGTATTTTCTAAACCTTGAATTAAACGTCGAGTAAATTCAGTGTTATCGGATGTAACGATCGCCGTTGCAAGTTGTTTTGGGTTATTGTTGATTGCAAAACCAAATAAAATAATTTGAATAATCGGTAACGCGATAATCATAGCGAAGGTGCCACGATCACGTTTCATTTGAATAAATTCTTTAACAATCATTGCCCAAAGTCTTTGCCAATCGAAGTTTTCAAATGCTTTAAACATAACGCTTTTCCTGCGCGATGGTCGAAAGACTGATAAAAATATCTTCTAGCGTTGGCCGAATTTCATGCCATTGATAATTTGGATCTTTTAAAGAAGGGGTAATACTTTCAGCAATTAATGCTGGATCACGACCGCTAATATGAAGTGTGGTACCAAATGGCGCGACTTGTTCAATGCCTTTTTTATTTTTTAATTGATCACTTAGCAGATCTAAATTTTTTCCTCTTACTTCCCACGTCACTAAACTATTTTCTTCAATGATTTGATCAAT
>CAZYCO010000026.1:0-1674 GCA_964645885.1 uncultured Gammaproteobacteria bacterium | reverse complement strand
CTTGCGTCATTAAATGACCATAAGCGATATAAGCTAAACGATGACAACGTTCCGCTTCATCCATGTAATGCGTGCTTACTAAAGTTGTAATACCTTGACGTGATAGATGATGAATGCGATCCCAAAAATCTCGACGTGCTTTTGGATCGACACCAGCTGTAGGTTCGTCTAGTAATAATAATTTGGGTTGATGCAACATTGCAGCTGCAAGCGCTAGTCGTTGTTTCCAACCACCCGATAAATTGCCAGCTAATTGATCTTTACGATTATTCATGTCGAACTCTTTTAATGTTTGTTCAACATATTTTTCACGTGGCTGCATTTGATAAAGACGAGCAATAAAATCTAAATTTTCGCGAACAGTTAAATCTTCATAAAGACTAAATTTCTGAGTCATGTAACCAACATGTTCTTTAATCAAATATGATTGCGTTAAAATGTCATAACCTAAACATTGACCATCGCCCGAATCAGGAACAAGCAAACCACATAACATACGAATAGTAGTTGTTTTGCCACTACCATTTGGCCCTAGAAAACCAAATATTTCGCCACGTTTTAATTTTAATGCGACATCAATTACAGCAGGTTTATCGTTAAAACTTTTACTTAATCCAGTTACATCAATAACGTAATCATCGGTTATTTTTTTCATAATGATACTTTTACAGGTTGACCAGGACGTAAGATGCTAAGTGCAGCAGAACGTTCAGGACGCGCTTCAATACGAAATAATAATTTTTCGCGAGTATCATCACTGTAAACAACTGGCGGCATGTATTCTGCGTTGGTGGCAATGTAATTTATTTTAGCGTTGATGGGTTGTTTGCAACTATCACAGTTGATTTGCACAGTTTGTCCTAATTTTAATTCGCTTAAATATTGTTCCGGAATATAAAAAACAGCATAAACATTTTCTGGCGCGATTAAAGAAACAATACTGCGATTTGCGGGTACTAATTCACCAGGCAAATAATAAGTGTCGAATACAAAGGCATCGATTGGCGCAGTAATTTGTTTTTGTGATACCGACCATTGTGATTGTGTTAACGCTGCGCGCGAAACATTTAGTGCTTGTTGTGCTTGTTGTAATAGAGCAACTGCTTCATCGTAATTACTTTGTGCAACATCAACACTTTGTTTATCGAGTAATCCTTTTAAATAAATTGCTTTTTGTCGTTTTAATGTGACTTGCGTAATTGAAACGTTGGCTTGTTCTTCACGAACTTTAGCTTCAGCTTGTGTCACTTGTTTTTGCGCTTGTTGCAATTGATCTGCTTCAGGTTGCTGATCCAAACTGAATAATAGATCGCCTTTCTTTACCCATGTCCCGCGTTTGACTGCTAATTGCTTAACTGTGCCAGTGTAATATGAACTGATGTAACGGTAATCGCCTTCCATGTAACCAAGATAATGATCCGGATGAGAAGGTATGAATGAATAAATGATCCAAATTAATAGAAGAGCGATAACAATGATCACTATTGGTCGGCGCTTTTTTTGATCCTTCAAAATTGATCGCATGTATTACCTACTTTGGTCGTCCCGGCCAAGCACGAAGTGCTTATCCTGAATCTAGTGTAATGTTAAATATTTTCTGGATTATATATTGATTCTGTCATGCCAGCGAAGGCTGGCATCCAGTTAACAATTTAATTTTATTACTGGATGCCA
>CAZYCO010000025.1:21259-24080 GCA_964645885.1 uncultured Gammaproteobacteria bacterium | reverse complement strand
TTTTTTGTAAGGCTTTATTATTCGCAACACCATCCTCTTCATCCCATTCTATTTTCACTTGTTTGTTATTTTTAATGGCAACCGATGCATTAGGTGCACGCTGCTGAATACGTTTCATCAATTCACGCGCAATTTTACTTTTATCGGTCGAAACAAATTGTGATGATGCAATTGAATATTCACTGCTATAGCTACTTTCATTATCCACTTCATCATCACGAAGGTTTTCTAAATAATCGATTTCAGCGTGTAGCGCCGATTCCGTTTCATCTTCATCAACCAATGAATTTGATGGCACAACCGTGCCTTCTTCTCCATCACTGTCATTGTCATTGTCATTGTCATTGTTGATTAATGGTGGCAAAAATGGATTTCCACTTATCATCCTAGATGTTTCTCCTTCTTTATTTCGTTGCAGTTCTAATTCTTTAATCCGTTCTTGCTCATCAATATTGTTGTTTGTATCGTTAAGATAGATTTGTGTACTAGCTTGATCGTTTTCTGTATCAACTTCTAAAGTTGCAATTGTCTTAAATATATTTAAATCTTGATTACTAGGAATAAATTTTGGCTTTTTATGCCGCTCTAAGGGTAATAACTTGTTGAAAGTATTTTTAAATAAAAAGTTATTTTTAATTGGTACAAAAGTAGGTATAGGCTTTTTTGTTTCTTTTTCAGGGAGTTTATTTCCATCAATTTTACCACTTACAGGTTTTGCCTGATTTGGATCTTTTTCAGTTTGAGGAAGTATATTTGAAATTAATTTATGTTCTTTTTGGCTTTCAGCTAATTCTTTAGCTAATTGACCTTCTGTTGAACCTTGCTTTGAATCCAAGGGCGCATTTATTTTAAAAGACTCTTCTAACGTTCTAAAAAGCTTCTCTGTCGCTTCATACTGTTGATATAATTCGTTCAAATCTTCTTGTTTTTTTCTTGCCGCTTCTTGCTCTTGCTGCTTTCTCATAGCTTCGGCTTGTTTTTGTGTCCTTACCGATACAGGTATCTGCTGCTTTGATTTATCTGCTTGAACATTATTGGACGCACGTTGCTCTGTACTTTTTTGCTCGGATAAGTTTATAGCGGGTTCTTTTTTAATTGCACTATCATCTTTTAGTTTGACATTCATTGACTGTGTTTCTTCATTACTTTTTATTATTTTTTTTTCTGAATTGAACTTTTCTAATTCAGATCCTTTTTCTTCTGCCTCCTTCAACCTCGCTGCTTTATGCCTTTCCATTATTTGAGCTAGGTATTCTTGTTCTTTTTGATGTTGTTGTTTTCTTCTAGCTTCGGCTTCTTGTCTTAACTTTATTATCTGCTGCTTTGATTTATCTACTTGGACATTATTGGACGCACGTTGCTCTGTACTTTTGTGTTCGGATAAGTTTATAGCGAGTTCTTTTTTAATTTCACCATCATCTTTTAATTTATCATTCATTGCCTTTTTTCCTTATAAACTATTTCAACCTTGCATCCTTCCCACTCATGGTTATTCGTGATTCACTTTTATCTTAATCACACTAAATTGAATTTTTTCAAGATTAATTGGAAAAGAAGTAGTGATTTAGGTGTTGCGAGCAAATTATTAATCTTGTGAAAACGTTAATGCAGCTATGCGACGCATGTTGCATATACATCCTTTTCTTTGTATTTCTAATAAATCATTATACTTTTGTGGCGCCATATTTTTAATTAATTGCACGCCTATCTCTTCATGTTCTGCATCTACTTCGAAATGCGTTTTGAAATAATCAGTTTCACCATTTTCTGCATCATTTGACTAGCTGTTTGAAAAAATATATTAGCGCTAATTTCTAAAATTAAATGAAATAACAACGTTTTCTCTTCGTTGTCTAATATAAATATCTTCAATGCAAACAACTTGACGTTGTTTTTAATATAGGATTTTAAACAGGTCTACGATTATTTCTATCTTTGAGAAGCGTAATATTATGTCGGAATTTTTCTTTTAAATATTCTTGAGCAACAACTATAAAATTACTATTACTGCAAAGACTTGGCGCAACATTACTGCTTTTTGAAATTAATCAGAAAACACTTGAATACAATCTAGTAGCTTCATTCTATAGGACGCTCCTTTCAATAGCTCTAACATATGATGTTTTCCTAATCGTTCATCAAATAATTGTGCAGCGCGATAAGCAACAGAAGTAACAACGCTTTGCCTTTTACCACGAGAGATAATTTTGACAGTGAAATGATAAATTGCCATGCATTTAATTTAGCTCGATAAAATACAGATGACGAATTTTAATTTTTTAAAAATTTCTTTAGCACACATCGGCGCTTGCGCGCCCGATGTATAAGTGCGCACTTAGCAGTGACTGTAGGTATGCTTACGCATATTTGAGGAAATAGTAAAATTTATTTTTACTATTAGGATATTAAATTATCAATTCTTGAATTGTTTTACTCGTGTTAATTATGAAGTTTAGTTTATTAAAATATAATTTTTTGAATATTCTTCCGTCGTGATCATTAATTATTCTCATAAAGCAATTTATAGCAACCATTATTCTTCTTTCAATTTTTTATGAAATTGAGGAATCATTTTCCTTATGAACCTATTTCGATAAAGCTCGTCATTTCCAAAATCTTGCAATTCTACAACTTCCATTGTTAATTTAATTTTTTTCTCCATTTCGCCATTTTTCACATTAATTAATAAACTTATGTTACCCTTATCAAAGTCTTTTTCTTCATCAGAAAACCCCCATTTAAATGCGATAATTTCATTACTTATAGACGCTTGAAATTCTGCCTCAAAAAGCTCCATAAATTTTTTATCAACAATTTCTTC
>CAZYCO010000025.1:19943-21144 GCA_964645885.1 uncultured Gammaproteobacteria bacterium | reverse complement strand
CCACTAATGGTTCCCACTTGCCCATTTTCTCATTTACTTCTCGGTTAATCTTTTGCATAAATATTTCATCTTTTAACCATTTACATTTTGGCGCCCAACTTGATGATGGATCTTTTTTCCAACTTTCATATCTAAATACTAATTTGTAAAAAAATTCAAATCTCTTGAAAGTATCTTCATAATTTTTATACGAAGGGATTAAATCCATTGTAACTTTACGAAATAATTCAAATATATGTGCGTGTAAATCAAATGAAATATTTATCGCACTTCCTATTTTCTCTAAGTAGATATTTAATCCAAAACAAAGATCAAACGCATTTTGATCTAGTGAAAAAGTATTACTGTGAGAATTAAAGAATCGCTTATCAAATCTTGACTCAAATATGACTGGTAATAATTCATAATGTTTCGAACAAATTATTCCAATCCCAAATGCATACATTAGTAACAAAGCTGGATACAACCTAAAATCAACCCAGATTTTATAGCCACCGCTTTGATGAATGTAAGTATTTGCAATTTGTTCCAAAGTAGATTGCCATAATTGTAGATTACCCTTATCCCAGTATGCTCCATAAAGCAAAAGACTAATTAATGTTTCGACTGCTGCTTCATATGTTTGCAATTTTTTTACTATAGTTTTTTCTGTGATATCTTCGTTAACATTTTTATCTTGCTGCAGCATAATTTTTAAGAGATGTTCACTGGCTTTATTTACTTCTTTTGTAATTAGATCATGTAACTTAATTTTATTTTCTGGAATTAAAATAAACTTCTTTAAAGTTGCTACTGCTATACGAGATGATAAAGGATGTTGTTGGTTACAATTTTCAATTGCTTCAATTTTTTCATATAATTCTGAAAAAAATGAATCAGCATCTTTGATAGTTATTAGCTGGCCATCTCTTTTATTCATTAAACTACTTGCTGTCTTATTAAGTCTATTTTCAAGAAAAAGCCAGTAGCTTGAATAACGGCGATTTACAGTACTTTCAATTACTTGTCTTAAAGCATGATCGTATTCAGTTGACCAACCCACAGTAATCAATCCATACCTGTCAAAAATTTCTTGAAGCAATTTTTTTAGTTTTGGATCATATTTTGAAAGATCTTTTTCTGTATTCTTTAAACGTGTATCTTGATAATCTCCATGTAATTTAATTATTACAACTTTTTCATGCTCTAAAGGCTGCATTCC
>CAZYCO010000025.1:18481-19933 GCA_964645885.1 uncultured Gammaproteobacteria bacterium | reverse complement strand
TTTGTGAAGGATCAGTTATAACAATATGGTTTACTACTCCTTCTGAAATTAATGCTTGTTCTAGTAAACGATCAAAATTCGTTGTTAATATAACTTTGATGTATCCTCTTGCTACCAATTTCGCAATGCATTTATGAGCATTTGTAGGTAGCTTAGACTTAAAGCCTTCTTTAAGTTCTTTTTCTGTTGGCTCAAAATAAGAATTAATTAATTGCTTCTGTTCGGTAGGAGTTCTAGCTAATTGCCTTACCAGTTCAGAATAGTTCGGCGCTTTATGATAAGTTTTTAAATACCAATTTTCTTCTTCACCATCATTTAATACTACTTGCTTAGATGCAGCTAATTGCTTTATCAAGTCACATGTAATTCCCCAACCAGTAGGAATACCAGCTGCGCTTGAAATACCAGACCCTATCAATAATGCATAGACTTTAGGATTACGATGAATAGCAAAAGCTAATTGGATTAAATTTTCATCAAACATATTAAAAAATCCATTTTATAAAAATTATCTCGCCCACTTCGTAGAAATCTGTACCGCATCAAGTTCCAATGCTTTTGCAATTTTTAATAAGGTACTTCTTCTTGGCATAGAATTAGAATTAAAAAAACGAGATAAAGATGGTTGTGGAATATCTGTTAATTCCGCTAACTTTTTAATTCCACCTTTTTCATTCACGATCATTAAAAGATTATCTTTAAATGCACGAACATCTTTTGCAACTTCTTCTAAATCATTAAATTTAACTATTGGGTATTCCACTTTTTCAGATTGAAGACAATCGTTAATTAGATCTTGAATATCAGCAACGATCTCATCTCTTTCTTTTTGCTCTGTTTCTTCTTCCCATAACTTTAAAAGATCTGCAACGCCTTCATATTCCAAACCAACGCGAATTGCCGCAGCAATAAAAGATTCTGGTAGCCCAGATTTTTTCATTTTAGATGCGATTTCAAATAATACGACCTGCTCATGGTCATTCGGTGAAAACTGATCGTCATGTCTTATAACTGAATTTCTCATGTTAGCACTCCACACTGTGTATAACGTCCTTGTTGAATAAGCTGTATATGTGTTTTGAATTTAGCGAGTCTTCTTTTTTCTGTTTTTGGATCATTCTTCACATATGCTGCATCCAAAAACGCTTGTTTTAATATTGTTATCGGTAATCTTAATTGAACTTTTCCATTGCCAATTTGATGCCATTTCATCTTGTAGCCATATGGAATTATTTTTGAATCATATTCTGCTATCGACCAAAATTTGCCATTGTTAAATTTAGGTTCAGATGGGTAGTTTTTTAGCAATAAAACATCTGGTCTTATTATCCCTGTATATTCCATACTCGAAAAAACATTCTTGTTTTTTAGGTCTAAGTAAGAATCTAAAGCCCACTGAGTAATAACAATATCCACCCTTATTCCCTTCTTTTTATATCCCATCACATATAT
>CAZYCO010000025.1:16903-18446 GCA_964645885.1 uncultured Gammaproteobacteria bacterium | reverse complement strand
AACATAAATAACATTTATTTCAAGCCACCCCTCTATATTTAAGAACAATTTAAGGCTTTTTTAAGGTTTTTCTCGGATTTATACTCCAAAGCAGTACTCACTAGATTTTTCTTATCGCTTAGCGCTAACAGTTACTTAGACTTAGCAATAAAGCTACGTCGAGAAATAGGCTTTTACCAATCATGAGATAAGAGAAAATTTATGGCTGTAACTTTTAAGGATTTAGAAGAATGTTCAAAAAAAGCATATTATTTATATTACTTTGCATATCTACAACCGTATACGCAAATGAAGAATTCACAACTTGGAAGTGTATCCGTTATCCTAAGACTAATAGTCCCTATACTAATAACTATGCAATTATTCAATTCAATGATCAAAAAGCGATTCGCTACAGTTACATTCAACCGCCACTTTCTTCGCATTTTTCTTTATTAAAATTAAATTATAAATACCTAGCGAAAGACAAAAATGATCCTTTTATTACTATTTATTTATACCCAGAAAACAATGCCATGTTAGTTATTGATAAAAAGAGGCGCATTGCTTCAACAGCATTAATTTCTCTACCTCGCACTAATGATATTAATGCAAGATATATCAATCAATTTGGTAAAAAAGTTAAATTATCTCTTAATGATAAAACAGGTGTTAGTGGTGATGGTTACTATTGCAATATTAATCAGAACACCAAATTTCCAGAGTCAGTAGGAATTATTAGCGATCATTACGACTAAATTTTGAAGCTTAAAATTAACACAAAGAGGAACAAAGCTATCCTCTACTTCACTGCGATCTAGCATTCTTTAGCGTTGATCTATGAAAATGAAATACAAGAACGACACAGAATTCAAAGTGCGTAAACGAATCAAAATAAGTCGCAGTAATATCATCTTTCGTAAAAACTTCAATGACTTAAGTTCTTATCGACAAATCTCTCATATTTTTAAAAAACTAATTGAAGAAAAAAAGCTAGTGAGGATTAGCTACGGTATTTATGCAAAAGCTTATATTTCAAAATATTCTGATACACCTGTTATTCAAGGTGGAATAGATGCTGCTCTTAGAGAAACATTGAAATATCTAAATATAAAATTTGAACCTGGTAGTGCAGAGAAAGCTTATAACGCAGGACAATCTACACAGCTTCCCGTTAAAAATATTGTTAAATTAAAAAGTCGATGTCGTCGTCGCATTGGATATAAAAATAATTTTCTACTCTTTGAGAAAAAGATTAATGCAAAATAACTATCACTAATAATTGACACTAATCAAGCTGGCAGAGTTTCTTCTTTTTCTTCTTCATCTACTACAGCTTCTTTAATTTCTTGAAGTTCATCAATATCACCAGTAAAAATACTTTTAATAATTGTTCTAAGTTCATGTTTAAAATTTAATGACTCTTCTTTAAAGTCATTACAAAATTTTATTACTTCAGAAAGCGATTTTGAAATATTTAGATAATCTTCTAATTCTCCTTCTTTTAAAATATATATTTTTTCCTGATACTTATTAGAAATATTTTTATTTACTACATTTAAAG
>CAZYCO010000025.1:16132-16810 GCA_964645885.1 uncultured Gammaproteobacteria bacterium | reverse complement strand
TTTTTATTTTTTTTTGATTCATCAGCTTCAATATAGTCCGTTAAATATTTAAATAGCTGCGCTCCATCCTTACTACTTTTAACACGAACCTCTTCTAAAACTTTTTTATAAGTAATATCTATGACTTTCTGCTTGTATTGATTTAATTGCTCATCACTTAATATGTCAAATTGGCTGACATTATCCCAATCACAAATATAATGTACTTCGATTTTCCATTTCTCTAAAAATGATTTCCATGTCCTGTAATTTCCTTTCCCGCCTATATTGTACAATTCAAAGTTTTCTATCTTTTTAGCCCATGGCTCTTCACAATTTTCTTTCAAAAAATTTATATAGAACTCAAAAAAATAATAATCTGTTTCACCTTAAACTAAAATCGCAAAATAAAAAAAAAATATTTTTGCTGAATTGGTATAATTCAATATTTTAACTAAAAATTGATCATCGTTGGTTATATCAGGACGTATAACTTTTGATGTTCCATCTTCAAAATAAAATCTATGCACATTACTTAAGGTTTTCTCTGTTATAAATATTGGTGAGTGTGTTGTTATTATGAATTGTATATTTCTTTTTTTACTTTCTAATTGAATAATATCAAGGTATTTCTTTTGAAATTGTGGATGAAGATGTAATTCAGGTTCGTCTATAATAAAAAGACCATCTTTAATATCT
>CAZYCO010000025.1:7172-16037 GCA_964645885.1 uncultured Gammaproteobacteria bacterium | reverse complement strand
CCTCAAAATAAAATAGAAAAAGCCAACTATGTATGTCTGTTAATTCGATTTCCCATCTTAAACCTAAAAAGGCTTGCAGCAATTCGTTTATGCTTGTAAGCAAGCGATTTGAACAAATTTCTACTTTTGCGCTCTTGATACCTTTAATATGCTGAATTTTAACAAATTCATGAGATAATTTAACTCTCATAAGACCAAATACAAAAGGCTCACCTTGAAATGTCTTAAGTGTTGTTTCATTACGCTGATTATTTAAAAGAGTTTGTTCCCTTTCTATAACATTTGAAGTATTAGCCGAATAAGATCCATCTATTTGATCATAATTTCTATAACATGTAATTAAAGTATAAGTATTTTTTAAGGAAGGCCATTTTTCTAGTGGATTTTTTAAATTGTGAAGCTCAATTATATTTTGTAAGAATTGAAAATATTCAAGATACTGTTTTAAAAATAGCTGAGCTTTATCAGAAGATTTTATTTTAACACTAAATAATTCATTTGATTCCTTTCGATAAAAATCGAAGTATATGCTTCCTTTTTTAATTAGTTCTTTAATTTCTTCTTTACTATCTATAAGCTGACTAAAACTTACGTTGGAATAAGTACTAAAATATTCATCTATTTCTTTTGCATGCCTTATTATAAAAACTATATTTTTATAATCATTTTTATTGAGTTCTAAACTTATTTGGATACTTTGCGTCTCATTCGGGTAATGAAAATTTTTAAGCAAATGATTTGGATTTCTACTTACTTCATTCAAAACTTGTTTTTTATGACTCTCTGTTAATTCTGCTCTATTTAATATATTTTGTTGAAATGTGCAGTTTTTGAATAAGATACTTATAAAAATCTGATTTAAAATTTCTAAGAAATTACTTTTTCCTGCTCCGTTAGCTCCAACAAGAATATGTAAATCATTTTTGTTAACAGCGTTAAAATTTACTTCGGGACATTCATTAATGTCTTGGTAGTACTTGAAACTTAATATATTAGATATTTTGATTGATTTAATCTTCATGATTTATTAATTCCTATTTAACGTATTTTTAATTTTTATTTGAAGTTATTGAAACACTAAAACTAATAATTTAAAAAAATGATTTATATTAAGGAGCGCAATAAACTCCAAATTTCATTGCGATTTTCAAGAATTATTTGAGTAGTGATTGTAGAAAGAATTCCACCAATATATGTGAAAATATAGATAATTGATTTAAAAATTATTGATTCTTTTTTATTTTTAGCTTTATGAGAATCTAAAAATAATTCTAAATTAGTATGCATTTTGCTTCGTAGATTTTCACATTCCAACTCAAAATCGGATATATACTTGTTATATTGTTCTTCCCTTAATAAAAAGGTTGTTTTTTCTTTGCTAATATTTTCTTTTGAAAATTTAATCATTTCATCTAAAAATGGATCATATTTACTAAAAACCATTTCCAACTTTAATTTGCTAACATTCTTTTCATTCTCTAAAGTATTTTTAATAACTGTTTGTATTTTTTCATTCGTCGCAGTTATTTCTTGAATTAACATATTTTTCAATTCTATAAAATGAGCTGGGCTATGAACCATCCCCACCGCTGCTTTTGGGTTTGCAATAATTTGGCGCTTTGGTTCAATACTATTTTTGAAATCAAATAAAAACGGCTCTAATGATTTATTAAGAGAATCCAATTTTTTAAACATAACAATCTCTTCCTGAACATATTAAAATTAAACCGCATTCCCGCTTGGATAATAATAACTACTCAGCATTTTTAAAGATGGACCCCGGTTCAATTCCCCCACCAGTACCGACTTACTGGGGGTATAAATGGGGGTACATTTTTGCAATGAATTTATGAAAAACCTCAGAAAAAACAGATAAAAAACCAATAAAATATAACCAACTCTATTCCCGCCGCCCCAATTAATAAAACTGTGAAAGACAACTAAAGACCCGATGAAATCTAGCGTTTCACGGGTTTTTGTTTATTGAGTTGTTGGTCTCTTGTGGTCTTTGATGGGCTTTAGATACCCCAAAAATGTACCCCTAATGATCCCAAATTAGCCCAAATGTACCTCCAGATTTTTTATGATCCTTCTTGCTTCAATCTACTGTCTTGAAATCGAGCTTCTATCCAAGCATCAAAATCTGATTCAATTCAAACCTAGGGTTTTTGAACCAAACTTAATTTGCAATAGAAAAAACTTTTGCAAAACTCTGTAATAATTCGTTAAACAACCTAATTTAATAATTAATGCGAAGAATAACTTTTCTCATACCAGCGTTTTGAACAATTCACAATTTTTACTACAGACAACATGATTGGAACTTCAATTAAAACACCTACGACCGTTGCTAATGCAGCGCCCGATTTAAAACCAAATAATGTAATTGCTGTAGCTACTGCTAATTCAAAGAAGTTACTTGCTCCAATTAATGCTGATGGGCCAGCAACACAATGTTTTTCTTTTGTGATCCAATTTAATCCATAAGCTAACATCGAATTAAAATAAACTTGAATCAAAATAGGTATTGCTAATAAAAGAACAATGAGAGGATTTTCTAGTATTTGATTACCTTGAAAACCAAATAACAATATTAACATGCACAATAATGCAGAAATAGAAAATGGGTGTAATTGCTGCAATAAATTTAGCAGTGCTTTTTCACCACGATATTTAATTACAACGTAACGAATTAATTGCGCTAGTACGAATGGAATTAAAATATAAGTTAAAATTGATATGAATAAAGTCAACCATGGTACGGTGATCTGCGCGATACCTAGCAATAAACCAACAACCGGTGCAAATGCAAAAATCATAATGACATCATTTAAAGCAACTTGCGTTAAAGTGAAATGAGGTTCGCCATCACATAAATAACTCCAGACAAACACCATCGCAGTACAAGGCGCTGCGGCTAACAAAATGAGTCCTGCAAAATAACTATCAATTTCGTTTGCAGGTAACCATGGTGCAAATATATGTTTTAAGAAAACCCATCCTAATAACGCCATTGAAAATGGTTTCACCAACCAATTAATTCCTATTGTAATAAATATGCCACGCCAATATTTGCGAACGTGATAGAGCTCAGATAAATCAATGCGAATTAACATGGGTATAATCATGATCCAAATTAAAATGCCAACTGAAAAATTAACTTGAGCGATTTCCCAATTTCCGAGGACATGAATAAAATTTGGAAAAATTTTGCCAAAAAATAATCCTGCTCCAATACATAACAATACCCACAGAGATAAATATCGTTCAAAGAAATTTAGTTGTTTTATTTTTTCCATAACATCACCTTTTTCATTTCATTAATTTTCATTGATAATTGCTGTCTTATTTCCTAAATAAATTTAATTATTTTTTTTGTCTTTAGGATTAAATCGATTTTTAACAACATTTATTTGATTCAATACAACATTCACTTAATAAAAAATCAGCTAAGGATTTAATAGTCTTGATGTTAATAAAACAACGAATACTTTGATTTTGTTGCTCTCTGGAAATCAATCCGGAACGCTCAAGTAAAATAATATGATGAGTTAACGTAGAATCTGGGATTTTTGTGCGACTTGCAATTTGCCCCATTGTTAAACCGTCTGGATGTGCTTTAACAAGCAACTTTATAACTTCTAATCGCCGCTCATGACCTAAATTGCTAAAAAAAGAAGATGCTTTTTTGAGATTCATAAACCACCCAGTTAAATTTTATATTCCTAATAATATAGAAATAAAAAAAATTACAGTCAATGTTTCACGCTTCGTGCGAAGTAAAAAGCATATTTCAGTGGAATTAATTCACTTCTAAAACGATCCAAATTTCATACTAAAAATTTTTTTTATTGAGTAAAATTTAAGGTATATTTCCTGTGTTCTATAATAATACACACACGATTAGACAATTTTGCATATGAAAACAAGCATCCCCGCATTTTTTTTGCTTTATTGGTCTTTTATGCTTAAGTCGAGCTATTATTGCTAATGACGATTAAAATTTAATAATACAAGGATGGAAATATGCTAAATCAATTAAAAGCGATGCAACAAATCACGATTGAAAAAATTAAAAAATCTGGTCTTTATTTCAATCATCAGCAAGATATCACTAGCATAGATGGCAGCAATAAAATTGCTAATTTCATGTTACAACAAGGGCATTGCCTTGTGATTTACCCTAACCAATCTCATCAATCAAAATTCAATCTGGAATATCATTATCAAAAACCAACGTATTGCCCAGTGCTCGGTGAATACTCAACTACAGAAATATCGCATTTTTTCTTAAGTGTAGAGCTCGATGGTAAAATCATTTTTTATGATCAAGCACAACAAGCAATATCTAATCGAGAAGCTAATCAACTGTCTCAAGTATTAAATTTGCAAATAGATAATACTGCTTATTTTCTAGCACGTTTAGCAACTAGCTTTCATTCGTCAAATTCTAATATGCAACCTAAAATTGATAGTGATAAAGAAGAAAACTCAGATTCAAGTTTAACTGATTTGCGCTTTAATTCATTGCTCTGATTGCTGATTTGAAAGCGACGGTGAACTTAATTTTGTATTATGTTCATCGTTACTTTGATTTTGATCAGAAATAACATTTATATTTTGTTTTTGATGAAACATTATTTGCTGTTTTTCAGAAACTTTTATCTGCTCGTCTTTAGCAACAGTTTGTTGGTTTGTTTTAGGCGTGGTATGCGTGTTGTTATTATTGTTGTTATTGTCACTGCCAACAGGATTATTAGTTGTTGTAGTTGTTTTGCTAGGAAATATGATTGATGGTGGAAGTTTTCCTTGAGTTTCGAGTTGAAGCAATTGAAAAGTTTTTTTGAGAACAGTATCGAAAAACCAGTCGAATTGACCACCAAATTGTTGATTAAAGCTAGTTTGAAGATGGGCAAAATAAGCTCCAATCTGCATTAAATTACCTTCAATAGTAAAAATTGGAGCTTGTTCAATTATTTTTACATTAAGTTGAAATTTAGCAGGACTAGGTAGTTGAACAGGTTTGTGCCATCTCGCTATTTCCAAAAAACTCAATCCAATTTCATTAAACATACTAATTTTTAACTGATAAAAATTATCTTGATGTATTTTTTTACATGCAATATGAAACACCGGTTCAGTGTCTTTAACTTTTTGTTTTATAAAAACTTGAAGCGATTCTGCTGAAGACAGCGCTCGCATAATTAATAACCACGCATCTTTTAACACTTGTATTTGGTAAGAAAATTGCTGATCTATACATTGCTCAAATATATTTTCAATTTGGTAGGAACGAGAAAGAAGAAATAAAGCCAAATTAAAGGCTTTTTCTTGATGCGCTAATTCATAATTTTCTGCTTGATTATTTGTTAAATCGTTAAATAATTCTGGATAGCGATCATCGTTAACAGATGAGGTGATTGGATTATTCAAAAAAGAATTTATGTTATGAAAAACTTCTGAGAAATTACGAAAATAATCTATAGCGAAACAATTTTCTAAATCAATTGTTACAATATGAAAGCTACCTGCATCAGTACGCGTAACACCCCAATTACCAGGGTTACGATCACTGTTACAGATTATATTATTTATAAAATTATCTTCTATGATATCTTCTATATCAGTTAATTGAAGTTTTTGCTCATGGTTTGGAAAATTAAAAAACTTGTTTTCATCAAATTGTAATTGTTCTATGGTTTTAAAATTTTTAACTTCTGCTAAACCAAAATAATAATTACGACCTTCTTTATCAGGTAAATATGCAGCCTCGGGCTGAACAGGTCGAACAAAATGCAAAATTTTTGCTGCTGCATAAGATAATTGCAGAAAAAATTTCTCACAAATTTTATCTTCTTTGTTAAGATTAAGTTTAAAGAACGTTAAATCATCATACCAATCTAAATCGATACTATCTTCGCCTTTACAGAAGTAGACGGTTTCATCTTGAACTGCAGCATTTAAATCGATTTTTTTTGCTTTAAAAACTTTGTCATTAACACGCTCAATTTTGCCATCACTGTTTCGTATGGGTTCAAAATAGACAGTAATTTCCTTTTCATTCATCATGAAATTAGCTCCTTTTAATTTTAAGGAGAAAATTTGATTATAAAGAATTAGAGTTAACGGAAGATTAATTTCCCTTTATTTATAGGGTTTGATGAATTTAAAATTATTAAGAAAAACTTAGAAATAGATTAAAGCTATATTTATTATTTAATTAATTTATCGTATACCTGTTACCTACCCTTACTACTTTTTAAATTAACAGAACGTTATGAAACAAAAAACCAAGATCAACAAATTTGCGCTTTTATTCACCGTTATTTTAATGGATTTTCTTGTTGGCACAGAATTCGATTTATTTGTGCCTAGTTTTCTTGAATTACAACATCACTTTGATGTTTCAGCTTTTTGGCTTGAAGCGATCCTATCGGTAAATTTTATTGGTTATTGTTTAAGTTTATTGTTTGTTGGCGATTTAGCTGATCGTTATGGTCGTAAATCTATTATTTTGCTTGGCATTATTATTTTTATAATTGGTAGTATTTTTTCTTTAATGACTACATCTTACAATTTATTTCTCATCGGCCGTTTTCTTCAAGGAATCGGAATTGCTGCACCATCAATTTTAAGTTTTTTAATCATTGCTGATGCGTACCCTATTAAAGAACAACAATTTTTATTAGCAATGCTTAATGGCGTCATGAATGTATCGGTTGCAATTGCACCTATTGTTGGCAGTTATATAACCATGCATTTTCATTGGCAGGGAAATTTTATTGCTTTGTTACTAGTAGGGTTACTCACTTTTTTGGCAACATTCATATTTATTCCGCACTATGAATTACATAAAACAAAAGAAACACTTGTACTACATAGTTATTTTTCTATCTTTCGCTCTAAACCATTAATGCTTTTAATATCTTGTATTTTCCTGGTATTTATACCGTATTGGATTTTTGTTGGTATGTCGCCACTGCTGTATATAAAAGATTTAGGCGTGAGTCTATCGCATTTTGGTTATTATCAAGGTTTATTAGCATTAGTATTTGCAATTGGTAGCGTGCTTTATGGCTTTGTGATCAAACGCAAAGATTACGATCAAAAGAAAATGCTTATTGTTTCTATTTGGATTTTAATTATTAGTGCAATTGTAACTACTTTCGTTACTATTATTGATAGCCATAATCCATTGCTGATTACTGTTGCATTCATTGGGCAAGTTATTCCAAGCACTATACTTTACCCGTTGTGTTTGAATTTCATTCCCCAAGCAAAAGGACGCATATCATCAATCATTCAAGGTGGACGTCTTATTTTTGCTGCAATTGGTTTGCAAATGGCAGGTTATTTTTATCAAGGCTCATTTCAAAATATCGGAATTGTGATCTCAATTTTTGTATGTATTGCAATTATTAGTTTATTTTTTGTGATTAAAAATCGTAAATTGATAAATAAAGTTCATGCGTAATATGTAGATTATCTTTATATCGAGTATAAGAAAAATATCACTTAGTTGTTAATCCTAATGTACGAGCAACGGTTGCTAAACTCCAACCTTGTAAAGTTAAAGAAATTAGAACAATAAAAAAAACAATATTGAAATAAAGATTTGCGTGCTTCAAATCTAACATTAAAGGATTAAGCGCAAGAATAATAGGAACAGCGCCACGTAATCCCACCCAAGATATAAACACCTGCTCTTGCCAACTAAATTTAAATGGTAAAAGACTGAAAAAAACAGCTAGCGGACGTGCTATAAAAATAAGCACTATTGAAATAGCTAATGCAGGCAACATTGTTGGCAATAATGATGAAGGTGTGATTAATAAACCTAACATTAAAAACATAATGATTTGACTGAGCCAAGCTAAACTATCATGAATATATAAGGTATTTTCTAATTGATGCGCTTTGCTATTACCAATCACTATTCCTGTTAAATAAACAGCAAGATATCCGCTACCCCCTAGTAATTCTGTACCTGAAAACACAAGCATACCGCTTGCTAAAATTAAAAGCGGTGAAAGCCCTCTTATCAGTTTGATGCGATTGTTAAAATAAACAGTGATGTAACCTGCTGCTATACCAATAATCAGACCTAATATTATTTTGATAACAATCGATTTACCTAAAATGAAAATCCAACCAGCATGTTCTGCTTGTAATGCTTCAATAATTGAAATTGCTAACAACACTGCAATGGGATCATTACTACCCGATTCTATTTCAAGCGTAGATGTAACATGTGATTTTAAATTGATTGCGCTATTGTGTAGTAAAGAAAAAACAGCAGCAGCGTCAGTTGGCGCTAATATTGCTCCAAGTAAAAATCCTTCAAGTATGGGTAAATGCAATATATATGCTGCAAATAAACCAACAATAATACATGTAATTACTATTCCAACTGAAGATAAGAGAATTGCTGGCTTTAATCCTATTTTAAAATCTCTCATTTTAGTATGCAGGCCAGCATCAAAAAGAATAACAGCTAACGCTAAAACTCCTATTAAATGAGCTTCTTGAATATTTTGGAAATTAACAGCGCCAGGCCCTTCTTCACCTACTAGCATTCCTATAAATAAAAACACTAATAAAATCGGCATGCCAATACGCGATGAAAGATTGGCTGCTAAAATACTTGCAATAAGTAATCCGGCACCGATTAGTATGATTTGATATGATATTTCCATAGTTGAGCGCTTTTTTTCTGTATGAATTCCATAACATAGTATAGGAAATAAATTGCTGCTAACTACTATTTTTATTTTCTATTTGAAGCTTTCACTACTATAGAGGTTAGATATGAAAAATTTAATTTTGTTTTTGCTTGGCGCTTTTATGTTTGATGCTGGCCTGCAT
>CAZYCO010000025.1:0-7162 GCA_964645885.1 uncultured Gammaproteobacteria bacterium | reverse complement strand
GCGCTTTTATTTTACTTACTACCCAAACCGTATTTGCAGACGATACACCTCCAATAAAAACTGCGCCTATGTCTAGCATTATTAAAAATTTACAAAAAGAAGGGTATAAAATTATTGATAAAATTAGATTTGAAAATAGTGTTTTTGTAGCTGAAGTTTTTGATGCGCAAGGCGCTAAAGAAAAAATAAATATTAATCCTGCAACGGGTCAATTTCCTACAGCAAAAAAAGTAAAACATTTATCAATTTTGCAAGCAACTCAAAAAGTTGAAGCTGCTGGCTATCATGGTATTTACAAAATCGAATATGAAGATGGCGTTTATAAAATGAAAGCTTTTGATAAAAACAATAAAAAAGTAAAAGTTAAAGTAGATGGTGAAAACGGTAAAATTTATCGAGAATTGTTTTAAATTTAAATAATAACGCTTTAAAAATTTGCTCTAAATTAATTACATCCTTGTTGATAAAATTATTCATTAAATATTTAAATCATTTTTTTTCATTCCCTAGCCAGTAAATCAACAATGCTGCGCGTTTGGTTTGCATTACTAATGAATCGATATCTAGTAATTCATTAGCAGTATGTGCGCCAGTTCCAACTACACCTAATCCTGCCAAATTTGCAGGAACAAGATTTGCAATTTGCGAAATATCGGCCGCACCTCTAAGTCCTGGGTCGAGTGCCGTTACAGAACCATATCCTAATTTTTGACTAGCATTACTGTATTTTTTTAATAGAAATGAATTATTTGCTGTTGGTGACATACTCGGAATTGCATCTCGAAACTTAATTGATGATGCTGTTTTTTCTAAGTGTTGATTAACAATAGATGTAATGATTTTTTCAGCTTTTTCTTTTTGCTGTTCTGATAAAAAACGTAAGTCACCTTTTGCAAAAGCTTTTTGTGCAACAACATTTGTTTTACCAAACGCGATACCATTTGAATTTGTGTCATCGTTTTGAACGGTTGTACCACCTAAAATTAAACCTGGATTGAAGGACAAATATTTTTCATTTTTTAACTGCACTCGCATTTCATTCAAAATACGAGCAAGTTCAAAAATTGCACCATCACCTGTTGCTGGTTGAAATATTGTTGATGAATGCGATTCCTTACCTTGAGTTATTAACGACCAATTGGTAATTCCTCTACGGGCCACTGTTGCAGTGTGGGATGTAACTGCCCATTCAAAATCAAGTGCAATATCAGCTTGTTTTGCTGCATCAAACAGCGGTTGTTTTGAAACAGCACGTGGTTTTCCTGAATCTTCTTCATCACCAGTTAACACAACGGTGATTGTTAAATTATCAAGTAAATTTTCTGCAGCTAATGCTTTTAATGCATAGAGAATAACAACATCGCCACCTTTATCATCAATGATTCCTGGTCCAGTGGCTTTGTTTCCTTGTCTTTTGAATGTTTGAAATTTATTTTCTTTTGCGAATACTGTATCTAAATGACCAATCAATACAATTTTTGTTGTTGATTTTTTGCCTTGATATTCAGCAATTAGCGTATCACCACGCTGCATAAATTTAGGTTTTTTGATCCATCTAGTTTGGAATCCAATTTTTTCAAATTGCGTGCGTAGTATCTCCCCTACTTTGTAAACTCCTTCAATATTTGTAGAAACGCTATTGATATTAACCAATTGCTCTAATAATGAGAGTTGTTCATCTTGATGTTGGATAACATAACTAGAAATTTTTTGTTCAATGGTTGCAGCATGTGCTAATGATAAAAATGAAAATAAAAAAATCATCATAAATTTTTTAATCATATTTTGTCCTTAAAATATGCATATTGATGAAATAAGCTTAATTGCATCTACTATTTTTTATTTTTATATTCATATAAATATCTCGCAACACTATCCAGAATTACACTTACTGGTGTGACATCATTTATTTTTTCGCCTACGGTTTCTGTCTGGTATGAAGAAGATAAAACATTTTCAACCACTAATTTTTGATATGGCACAAATGGTTGATTTGAAATAATCAGCAAATTATTTTTTTGTTCATTTATTTTTTTCCATTCATTTAAAGTATCTCGCGTATTGGGACGATTCGATTCTTTATGTGCACGCGTAGCTATAGATATTGCTGAAATATGACGTAAATCTTCGGGCCAGGTTTTGGCATATTGCTCATATACAGATTCAGTTAATTCGGTATCTGTTTTTATAGTATGTTCAAAGGATAAATTAGGCTGTTGTTTCCATTTATCCCAAAGTTCTTCAATATTAATTTCGCCTGTTAATAAAAATATTTTTTCAAAGCGTACACCTTGCGACCAAATTTTAGCGACATAATTAATTCGACTTATTAATGATTCTGGCTCTGAAATACCAAGTAATAAGACATAATTATATTGCTTTTTTTGAGGTTTTATTTCTTCAATAAATCCAAGTTTTGTAACTAAAGCAATGATTTCAGATCGAGATTGTTTTAATATTTCATCGTCTTTCATATTCCAACGTTCAGTATTGGCGTGTCTTAACCAATATTGCTGACTGAATTGAAATAAATAATCTAATCTACTTTGCAATTTTGAATTTATTTCTTGCACGCTATCGGAGCGAGTGATTTTGAGTAAATTTAAAAAGGTTTGAAATTGTTCATCATCAATTAACATAAAATCTCCTTATTTTTTAAATATAGCTAATTTATTGAGAAAACAAGAAAAATAGATTTATAGCGAGCTTAAGGAGTGGATTACATGCAACTGATAATATTAGCACCAAGACTTTTACAGCCATTATTTTCGTTATCAATACCTAAATCAGAAAGAAATAAGAGTTGATCATCGGTCAGATTTAAATCAAATAATTCGTCATTGTAAGGTTCGTTATTATTTAACTCTGTATTTGCGAAATAATCAGCAAATGGAATAAATATGTACTGTGGATTATCTTGTGCAAATAAAACTGCAGCACTGACACTTGGATTGACAGGTACGGGTGTAGGTGGAGGAACTGGATTTGTCATATCTAATCCATCAAAGAAATGTGTACCTGGTAAAATTGTATTTAATAGTTGAATTTCAGCAATAGCAGCTGCTCCGGTTGCACCATCTACCGATCCATATAAATTTGCGTAATCAGTATCTAAGGTTAGTCCTGCTACATTTACTGTTCCTACAACATTATTCGTTGTAACAGATGCTGTACCACTAGATACTAAATTACTAAAACTTGTTGTTCCTACGCCCGCTTGTTGGGTGAAATTAGCAATGATCATTGTACCTTGACTAGTAACATTTCTTGCACTTGAAATTGTTAAAGTAGATGAAACACCATTCACATTTCCTGCAAATAAAATATCACCTGCTCCACCAGCAGTAACAGTAAGAGATTGCAATAGATTAACCGTACCATTGAAATTAATTGCGCCATTATTTGCTGTAACTGCATTATTTAATTGAATCGCTGCATTTGCCCCTGGCGTCATAGTAATACTTGAACCATTACCTGTAGCAGCAATTGGTGAATAAATTGCAATATCTGAATTTGCTGTTTTACCTTGAAGTAGAATATTACCAACCGAACTCAAATTGCCATTTATTTCTATACCAGCATTAGGATCATTTGCACTGTAACCTATTGGTAAAGTAGATAAACTTGAACCATACATACTAATCGTACCGCTAAAATTAAATGTTCCGTTTGGTGTTACTAATATACCGCCAACGCCATCATTATCAGAATCAGCGATTAAGCTAATATTTGCACCATTTATAACGCTGATCGAACCATCAGCAATAATATTACGGAGCACATTTATTACTAATGGCACATCAGAAACAATGGTTCCTGTTGTTATTAGATCTAAACCATTACCATTTAAAGTAACGTCACCTGCACCCACAATTGATGGTGCTATTCCTAAGAAACCACCACTCAATGTTAAATTACCACCTGTACCAGGTGACGTATCTAGTATTGCATTAACAATTAATGCAGAAGCATCATTATTTGGCGCTGCATTGTTAGCTGCATTTAAATTAATTGACCCGCCAGCAGTTGTACCACCCACACCTGTTGAAATTGGAGCATTAACAGTTAATGTTCGAGCTAAATTATCTGGCGATAATGTTTGTAATAAAACATCACCACCATTTGTAACAATTGCACTACTTACTGTTAATGCACCCGTATTTGTTACAGTTACATTACCGTTATTACTTTGTGTAATGCCTGTAATAATTAAAGGACTTGCTGTATTGACTAAAGTGATATCACCACTTGAGCTATTTGTAGCATTAAAACTATTTACTGAATTGTTATTGCTTAAAGAAGTACCAGTTACTGAAACAGTAGTAAGCAGTTCAGCATGAATTGCACCGCTACCACTTTCATTAATAGAAGAAGTTGAAACTAAATTTACATTATTATCTGTTTCGATTAAACCCGTGATTGAAATAGCACCATCATTATCAACTAATATATTGCCAGTCGAATTATTGATACCTGTAATAGTAAGTGCTTCCATATTTTTAAGGCTAACAATTCCGGAAAGTGTGTTATTTGCATTAAATGTTGAGAAATGATTGTCACTTGTAAGTATTGTGCCATTAAGTGAATTTGTAGTTAATGTTGCGCCAATTAACGCGCCACTTTGTGTGATTGTACCGCCAGCTGTTACTGTTAAATTGCCTAACATTGTTAAGCTTGGCAATACAATATTAGTATTGTTAAATGTGAGTGTGAGATTTCGTAAATTAGACAATAAATTTAAATTCGTAGGTAAACTAGCATTTGAATTGGTATTTCGTAATCCAAGATCACGAACATTAGATAATGTTCCACCAAAACTTAGGGTGCCGACAAAATTATTAGCTTGGGTATTGAGTAAAATATCTGATGTTGCAGCGGCTGTGGTTAGAGTAATTGCACTATTGCCAGATTGTACAATTGCTCCAGTTTGAGTAATTGAGCCACCTGCAGTTATATTCACAGCTCCTGTACCAATATGTGATTCACCCAACACAAGCGCACCACTATTTACAAATGTTATTCCATTAGTACTGTTGATAAGTGATACCACTCCAGTAAAGTTATTTGCAATGTTAGGTAAATTAATACCACCACCATCGCCATCAATTGTAGCTAATCCAGCATTTGCTGCTTGAGTAATAGCTTCAATTTGATTAACTCCAACACCTGATAAACTTAATGTGCCACTACCAACATTAACTGATGCTAAATTTAAATTAGTTGTATTAATCAATGAAACATTATTATTACCGGTATTTGTTAAAGTGACTAAGCCACCTAAAATATTATTTGAATTTAAAATAATTGCGTTATTACCCGCATTAAAATTAGATGTACCAGGAACGAATAACGCACCAGTTTGAGTAATTGCTCCGCCTGCTATAGCAGAAATTGATCCACCGTTATTTAAATTTAATGTAGGTAATGTAATTGCTGAATTATCGTATATTAAATTTAAATTTCTTAATGCTGTTAAATTTGTGAGATTAGTTGGTACACCTGCAGTGGAGCTGATATTTCTTAATTTCAAATCTTGAATATTTGATAAGGTACCGCCGAACGTTACAGTACTAGCAAAGTTATTTGCTTGTGTACTTAAATCTATATTAGATGAACCTGTGAAAGCAGATAATGTTAAACCAGCAGCGCCAGCTTGTTGTGTGATGACTCCACTTTGCGTAATACCTGCACCAGTTAAGCTTAATGTGCCACTACCAACTGATGAGGTACCAATATTTAAAGGCACACTATTTTTTACAGTCACATTTTTATTACCACTGTTACTTAATGTAACGGTACCAGTAAATACATTGTTCTGGCCTAAAGTAATACTATGATTACCAGCAATGAATGTAGCAGTACCCGGAACTGTAATAACACCTAAACCAAGAATATTACCGCCTGTGCCACCACTTAATGATCCACTCGTATCAATATATAAATTACCGCCATTCGTTAATGTAAATGAAGGTCCTGTAACTCCGCTATTATCAAAAATGATGGTTACATTTCTTAAATTAGTTAACGCTGTAACATTTGAAGGTGATGTGCCTGCATTTGGATTAATATTGCGACGAGCAACATCTCGTACATTACTTAAATCACCAGCAATTAAAATAGAACCACTTATATCATTTGCATAAGATGCTAATAAGATATCTGAATTAGGTTGTGTTAATGAAACAGCAACAGAGCCTGCATTCGCTTCCTGAACAATAGCGCCAGTTTGACTTAATGTACCACCCGATATCAATGTAACTGTACCACTGCCAAAATTTGTTGCTGCTAAAGTAAGTGGCGCTGTATTCGTTACAGCAACATTGTTTGCACCTGTATTGTTTAAAGATACATCACCAGTAAAATAATTATTACTTGTTAAATTGATGACACCAGCACCAGCATTAATAGTTACTCTTCCAGCATTAGCAGCTTGAGTAATTGCACCAATTTGTGTAACACCTGCACCAGTTAAAGTTAAAGTACCGCTACCAACTGATGAGGTACCAATATTCAATGTACCACTATTTGTTACAGCTACATTATTTGCACCACTATTGAATAACGAAACAGCGCCACCAAAAACATTATTTTGTGTTAATGTGATGAATGTACCTGCTGTGAAACTTGATGTACCAGGTACGGTTAATACTCCTGTTTGGGTAATTGAACCCCCCACTATTTCAACTAAATTACCACCATTGTGTAATGTGATTTCTGGTAAAACAATCGATGCATTATCAAATATGCCTGTTAAATTTCTTAAGTTTGGTAAGAATGGAATTGTTGTTGATGCTAAGCCAGCATTTGGATTGATATTGCGTCTTGCAACATCTCTTATATTACTTAAATCACCACCGTATATTAATGTACCGCTAAAGTCGTTTGGCTGTGATGCAAGTAACAAATCTGAATTAGCTGCTGTAAATGCAATAGTAATGTCACCTGCATTTGCAGCTTGTACAATCGCTCCTGTTTGACTAATTGTTCCACCAGCAGTTAATGAAAGTGTGCCAGTTCCTAAACTTGATGCTCCTAGAATCAAAGCTGTTGAATCTGTAAGTGCAACATTGTTGTTACCAGTGTTGTTTAAAGAAACACTGCCGGAAGAATCATTTGCTGCGTTATTTAAATTAATTACACCATTACCTGCATTGATTGTTAC
>CAZYCO010000024.1:22421-26372 GCA_964645885.1 uncultured Gammaproteobacteria bacterium | reverse complement strand
ATACCCAACAAATCTGTTTGTTTAAAGTTTTATATGCTAAAAATTATTTTCACTTTCTATTAGAAGAAATTGAATCAGAAATTTCATCATTAGATTTTAATGATCAAAATGATGTAAGAATTACGGTAAAATGCTTATTAGATGAATTCAGTGAATTATTACAATTAACTAGAAATTTAACTAGCGCTCAAAAAGATTTCTTTAAGAAATTTTTCTGGCTCATTCCGATGAATTACCAATTTTACTTTTTAGCATCCATTAAAGACCAAACCTTATTACTTTCAATCTTCAATGACACAATCGAAAAAAATGATTTAATTTTATTTACCACGTTAATTAATAGAGTAAATTTTGATCGATCAAGTTACGTTTTAGCAACCGAACTTAATAGAAAAGACATGATTGAATTATTTGATATGCATCAGCAATTAGTAACTAAACCACTTAATCTAGAACAAACAAAAGAATTAATTAAACTAAAAATACAGCCGGTATTTCGCCAATCACTTTTAAAAAATAGTATTCAAGCAAATGAACATAAGCAGAATCTTGAGGCATTGTTTAAAAATATCAGCAATTCACAATCATTTTCAGAACTATCAAATACAATTTTCAATTTCCAACTAATTTATAGCCAGAATGATGATATTAGAAATATTATGATTATTTGTAACAATCTCACCGTCACAACTGGGTTAATAAATACAAAACTAATTCTTCCACCTGTTGCTGTTAGTTCTAATACTCTTACCTCTTAGCGTTAAGAGGTAAGTTCAATATTAATTATCTGGGCTTTGGGTTTTAAAGACTTCAATAATTTGCAATTTCTCTTTAGTCGAGAGATCAATTAATTCGATGTCCTCGCCTTTTTCATTATGCAAATTTAAATTGAGATACATCTCATCCATATCGTGAATGTGATAGCGATCTTTTAAGAGCTCAATAGCTCCAATTAAGTTGTCGATTGCTTCTTCGGGCGTCAGCTTGCCGTGAAATCGTATTAACATAATTATCAACCTTTTATTTATTCGAGCTTTTCTAGGCCCTTCATAAATTAGCGGTCGTAAATCCATAAACTTGAACTAAATTCCTCACAGCTTATCCACAATTAATACTCAATTTGTTAACTTGCTTTAGCGAAAAAAGTCCTCTATCTTGTATAGGAGTGTTTTAAAAACACTATATCTTGGGGATAATAACCACATCATGCCCCAACAAAGATTCCAATATTAATAATTAAAAATGATAGAAAATTCTCTCTTATTCGCCTTTTGGGCAACCTGTATTTTACCACAGGGCGAGCAAGAAAAATTTGCACGAGTAAGAGCCTATTCACTTATTACATACAGTTTGAGGGAGGAACTTTATGTCTACAGCGGTCATTGATGCACCACAAAAAAATCAGGGGTTAGACGTGTCAGCGCCTGGCGCTTTAAAAGTAATTCGTCGTAATGGTGAACTTGCACTTTATAATGACAATAAAATTAAAGTTGCTGTCACTAAAGCTTTTCTTGCCGTTGAAGGAGAAACAGCAGCAGGATCATCGAGAATTCATGACATCGTCAGCGAACTAACACAGCAAATTACCAATGCATTTAAACGTCGTTTACATACTGATGCGACGCTTCACATTGAAGATATTCAAGATCAAGTTGAATTGATATTAATGCGCGAAGGACATCATAAAGTAGCACGTGCTTATGTCCTTTATCGTGAAGAACGTCGCCGTTTACGCGCTGAAGAAGAAGCAAATAAACAGCAAAAAACTAGTCAAGAAACTTACACTGGCTTGCATGTCACCTTAGAAGATGGACGTCGTGTACCACTTGATACCAAACGTATGGAAGTGTTGGTAAAAGAAGCTTGTTATGGTTTATCAGACGTTAACATTGAAGCAATTATCGAAGGCGCATTAAAAAACTTATTTGATGGCGCGCGTATTGAAGATGTTAGCAAAGCATTAATCATGACTGCGCGTACGTTTATTGAACAAGAACCAAACCACACTTACGTTTCCGCTCGCTTATTAATGGATACCTTAAGGCAAGAAGCATTACGCTTTTTGCATGTTGCTGATAATGCGACTCATGAAGAAATGATCGATCTGTATCCGCAATATTTCGAACGTTTTATTGAACGTGGTATTGAATTAGAATTACTTGATCCAAAATTACGTCAATTTGATTTAAAACGTTTAAGCGCTGCTTTAAAACCTGAACGTGATTTGCAATTTACTTATTTAGGTATTCAAACATTATACGATCGTTATTTCTTACACAGTGATGGCGTACGCTTTGAATTACCTCAAGCATTTTTCATGCGCGTTGCGATGGGACTTGCGGCACAAGAAGCAGAAAAAGAGAAATGGGCAATTGAATTTTATAATCTGCTCTCTTCTTTTGATTATATGAGTTCAACGCCAACATTATTTAACTCTGGTACACCACGTCCACAATTATCAAGCTGTTATCTCACCACTGTTCCAGATGATTTAAATGGTATTTTTTCCGCAATTCGTGATAACGCATTGTTATCTAAATTTGCTGGTGGTCTTGGTAATGACTGGACTTACTTACGTGCACTTGGTTCGCATATTAAAGGCACAAATGGTAAATCATTAGGTGTAATTCCATTTTTAAATGTCGCAAATGCAACTGCTATTGCGGTAAACCAAGGTGGAAAACGTAAAGGTGCAAAATGCGCATATTTAGAAGTATGGCATTTAGATATCGAAGATTTTATGGAACTTCGTAAAAACACTGGCGATGATCGTCGTCGTACACACGATATGAATACTGCTGTTTGGATGAACGACTTATTTATGAAGCGTTTATTTGAAGATGGTGAATGGACGTTATTCTCACCTGATGAAGTACCTGATTTACATGATTTATATGGTCTTGCATTCGAAGCTGCTTATCTTGCATACGAACAAAAAGCAGCTGAAGGTAAAATCAAAAACTTTAGAAAAATTTCTGCAAATAAACTTTGGCGTAAATTGTTAGGTATGTTGTACGAAACAGGCCATCCATGGATTACATTTAAAGATCCATGCAACTTACGTTCACCACAACAACACGCTGGTGTTATTCATAGTTCAAATTTATGTACTGAAATTACGTTAAATACGTCGTTCGATGAAATTGCAGTCTGTAACTTAGGCAGTATCAACTTACCGCAACACATTAATGAAAAAGGTTTAGATATAGAAAAATTAGAAAGAACCATTCAAGTTGCAGTACGTATGTTAGATAACGTGATCGATTGCAATTATTACCCAGTACCACAAGCACGTCGTTCTAATTTAAAACATCGTCCAGTTGGTTTGGGAATTATGGGTTTCCAAGACGCGTTATATAAATTAGGTATCGATTACGCTTCACCTGCTGCTGTTGAATTTGCAGATCGTTCAATGGAACAAATCAGTTATTACGCTATTTCTTCATCATGCGATTTAGCAAAAGAACGTGGGCCATATCCAAGTTTCGAAGGTTCATTATGGAGTCGCGGCATTCTGCCAATTGATTCGATTGAAATTTTGCAACAAGCACGTGGTCAATATCTTGAAATTGATAGAAGCCAAACACTTGATTGGGAAAGTTTACGTTCACGTGTACAAACTGCTGGTATGCGCAATTCAAACGTGATGGCGATTGCACCTACTGCAACTATTTCAAATATTTGCGGTGTCTCACAATCAATTGAACCAACGTATCAAAACTTATTTGTGAAATCTAACTTGTCGGGTGAATTTACTGTTATTAATCCATACTTAGTTGCAGATCTAAAAGCACAAGGTTTGTGGGACAAAGTAATGGTTAACGATTTGAAATATTACGATGGTAGCTTACAAAAAATTGATCGTATTCCTGATCACTTAAAACAACGTTATGCAACTGCATTCGAAATTGATCCACGTTGGTTAATAGAAGCAGCATCACGTCGTCAAAA
>CAZYCO010000024.1:0-22411 GCA_964645885.1 uncultured Gammaproteobacteria bacterium | reverse complement strand
TGGATCGATCAATCGCAATCATTAAACGTTTATATGGCTGAACCTTCTGGTAAAAAACTAGATAACGTTTATCGCAATATTTGGCTACTTGGTCTTAAAACTAGTTATTACTTACGAAGCTTAGGTGCGACAAGCACTGAAAAATCCACTGTCAGCGATGGCGTATTAAATGCCGTTCAAATTGAACAAGCAAAATTCTGTTCAATTGATAATCCTGATTGTGAATCGTGTCAGTGAGAATGATTTGTCATTCTTTAAGATATTTTTGTCATTCCCTGCTGCGGCGGGAATCCATTCTCAACATTATTTCGGTGTTATTTTAAAAATGGATCCCCGCCTTCGTGGGGATGACAAAACGTAAGAAAATAGTGATTTATGAAATAAATTCTTTGAATGAAAAAAGAATTTTGGAGGATAAGTAAATGAGTTTATTAAAATGGGATGAGAATGAAGATGTAGTTGTTGAACAACAACCTACACTTTCAGCAATGAAACCTGTTCAAGAAATAATAGATGAAACCGAAGAAACAGCAGTACAAGAACAAGTTGAAACATTAATCGATTTCTCGGTGTTACTTAAACCAAAAGAAAGTTACTCAGCTGTTGTTGCACATATTGACGAATTTAAAACACATGAAGTAGTCACAATACAAGAACAGCAAGATGATGAAGATGGTGGCGAGAATGCAGGTTCAGTTTCAATTGATGCACCCGTTATCGCTGCAGGTTTAGAAAGTTTAGAAATGGGCGCTGCTCGCATTCAAGTTGATGATAAAAAAATCATCAACTGCCGCGCTGATCTCAACCAACTTGTACCATTTAAATATAAATGGGCATGGGAAAAATATTTGGCAGCTTGTGCAAATCACTGGATGCCAAATGAAATTAATATGTCTGCTGACGTTGCATTATGGCGTAGTCAGGATGGATTAACTGAAGATGAACGCATCATTATCAAACGTAATTTAGGTTTCTTTTCAACAGCTGATTCGCTTGTTGCAAATAATTTAGTATTAGCTGTTTATAGACACATCACTAATCCTGAATGTAGACAATATTTATTACGACAAGCGTTTGAAGAAGCACTTCATACTCATGCTTATCAATACGTAATTGAAAGCTTAGGTTTAGATGAAGCTGAAGTATTCAATATGTATCGTGAATTACCTGCAGTATCACGTAAAGCAGCATGGGCGTTGCCTTTCACTCAAAGTTTAGGCGATCCAAATTTTCATACTGGTACACCTGAAAATGATCAACGTTTATTACGTGATTTGATTGCTTTCTATGTGGTATTTGAAGGTATTTTCTTCTACGTCGGTTTTACTCAAATCTTATCGATGGGTCGTCGTAATAAAATGACCGGTACTGCAGAACAGTTTCAATATATTTTGCGTGATGAGTCGATGCATATGAACTTCGGTATCGATGTTATCAATCAAATTAAAATTGAAAATCCTCATCTTTGGACAGCTAAATTCCAAGCTGAAATAATTGATTTAGTAAAACAAGGCGTGCAACTTGAAGAGCAATATGCATACGACACGATGCCAAATGGAATTTTAGGTTTGAACGCAGCGATGTTTTCAAATTATTTGCGCTTTATTGCTAATCGTCGTTTAGCGCAAATTGGTTTACCTGAACAATATCCTGGCGTTGAAAATCCATTCCCTTGGATGAGTGAATTAATTGATTTGAAAAAAGAGAAAAACTTCTTCGAAACACGTGTTACTGAATATCAAACTGGTGGCACATTAAGTTGGGATGAAGAAGCGTAAATATCCTAAATACTTTGGTGGGCACGAAGCTTTGGCTTCTTTGCCCACCCTACCTTAAAAAATTTTTCTTCTTTCTTGCTGTGGTGGTTGTTTTCTACCTTCAGCAAAAAAATCATCCGAAAAATTAAATGAAAACTTAAATATTTTTTTATAATGTTTATGTGCAATTTTATTTCTGCTTTTTAAGCGCTTTCTGAACTTCATAAAAACCTCAAGAGATAGTTGCTGCATCACTTTATTCAATAAAATAGATTAAATTTTATTAATAGCAAATTCTTTTTGCTGTATACACAAATAATAAAACTCAACATAATTAATCATTAATTCTCACTTATTTTCCAAGGCATTTTTTCATGGATGAAAAAATTTACCGTTTCTCTATTCAAATTTTGATTCATAGTTGTCTTGCAATTGCTTTTTTTATAGGTTTATTTGAATGCTTTCATTGGTATACACAATCAGCATTCATCAATAATCCTAATTATTTAGGTATGGCGTTTAACACTTCGCTTGGAGTAACACTAGCAAGTGTAGGTATTTTACTTGCGATACATAAAAAAAGATTATTCTCCTTTTTGATAGGCGTTTTAGTTTTACTGTTAGGCGTCACAACTATTAGTGAATATGTATTTCATATTAATTTAGATATAGATGAATTATTTATTCGCTATCGGCTACCGATAACTGCTCCAATTTTACATATTCAAATGGCGCCAAATTCTGCAATTGCATTTTTCTTATTAGGGCTAATTTTAATTTTTTTGAAAAATTACGTATTGCGAAGGGGGTATTCAGAGCCTTTTCAAAAATGCTCATTCTTGTTTCATCTTTAACTATCGCATCATTAAGTACAATCGCATTAATTGGTCATTTAATTGATATTCCAACGTTGTACACCTGGAGCAATATCAATTTCATGGCATTAAAAACAGCAGTATCTTTACTGTTATTAAGCATTGCATTGTTGCTTTTATATTTTTTAGATGAACCTGATTTTATTAAGAAAAGAGAAGTATTAATTTCTAGCGCAACCTGTCTTGTACTGTTTACTTTGCTCATTTTATTTTGGCAGATGTTCGAAAGACATTTCATGTTACCTATTATTGTTATCTCTGTTGGATTATTAACAACAGGTTTGTTGGCAACGGCATTATTTTTTTGGCAAGAAGTAAAACGCAGTAATGTGTTGTTAGATCATTTAGCGCATTACGATCCAATAACTGATTTGCCTAATCGCAATTATTTCCATGAAATATTTAAACGATCGCTTGCAACAGCGACAAGGAACCAAAATTTACTCGCACTGTTATTTTTAGACTTAGATTACTTTAAAAATATTAATGACTCATTTGGCCATCATTTAGGCGATTTGCTTTTAAAAGAAGTTGGCAAATTAATTCGAAGTGTAATTCGTGAAACTGATTTTTTAGCTCGATTAGGCGGTGATGAATTCGTAATTATTGCTGAGTCGTTAAATAATATTAATGAAGCGGAAAAAATCGCCGAACGTATTCTTAAACTATTTAAAAATCCAATTTGTATTCAGGATACCGATTTTAAAATGTCTATCAGTATTGGCATCGCAGTTTATCCCTATGCGGGGAATACAATAGAAAAACTATTACAAAATGCTGATCAAGCCATGTATCAAGCAAAAGAAAGCGGTAGAAATAATTTTAAAATCTATACAGAAACATCGCTTGAAAAATTAGAGCGTTCACAAATTCTTGAACAAGAATTACGTCTTGCAGTTGAGCGAAATGAATTATCTCTTATTTATCAACCTATTTTTGATTTGCATTCAAATACAATTGTAAGTGTTGAAGCTTTATTAAGATGGCATAACAAATTATTGAAAGATGTTGCACCTAATGAATTTATTCCACTCGCAGAAACAACAGGTTTAATTGTTAATATTGGCGAATGGGTTTTTAAAGAAGCATGTAAACAATTATCACAATGGCAAACGACATTTCCTGCACTTCAACTCGAATTAACTGTCAATTGCTCAGTATTCCAATTTGATCAACAACAACGTTTTATAAATTATACAAAACAAATCATTCAAGATTATCAGCTACCTAGCCATAAAATAATTTTAGAATTAACTGAAACCGGATTAATGAAGCAAGTTAATCAAGCAATAGAAGTATTAAATGAATTAAAGAATCTTGGTTTCTCAATAGCGATTGATGATTTTGGCTCAGGCTACTCTTCTTTGAATTATTTGAAATCATTACCTATTTCTATTTTGAAAATTGATCAGTCATTTACTAAAGATTTAGAACATAGTGTTCATACTCAGGAAATTACCAAAACAATTATTCAACTTGCCAAAATTTTAGAATTGAATGTGATAGCTGAAGGTGTAGAAACAGAAGACCAACTTCAAATCTTAAAACAATATGGTTGCCAATATGCTCAAGGCTTTTATTTTGCAAAACCGATGACTGCATCTTCATGTGAACAATATCTTCAATTGAAAATGAAAGAGCCTAAATGGCCGTATTAAGGTTTCATTATTAGCTAAACCATTAACAGGATACTACGGCTCATGTTGGTTTAGCATTCAAGCCGGATATGATACTGTCGCGACTAATGAATATAGGAGGGTTAGCTCGGATGAAACGCACGAATTTTTTAGCTATTTTTTGGTTTTTAGTTACGATTTTATCCTTTGTTTCATTAAATACGGTTTCTGCCGCAGACGATCCAATTGAATCCCCTTCTCATGTTCCACTTGCAACTACAACCCATGCTCCTGCTGCGCCAGTTGTGACACCACAAGCGCCTCAAACCAAAGCAAGTAGCTATATCTTGCTTGACGCTGATACCGGTGAAGTACTAGCAAGTAAAAATCCAAACGAACGCCTCTCTCCAGCTAGTTTGACCAAAATTATGACTATGTATCTCATTTCTGATGCCTTAAAACGTGGCCAAATTCGCCTAACTGACAACGTGACTGTCAGCGAACAAGCGTGGAAAACAGGTGGTTCCCGCATGTTCATTAATGTTGGTGATCAAGTAAAAGTACAGGATTTAATTCGTGGTATTGTCATTACTTCTGGTAATGATGCTTGTGTTGCCATGGCTGAAGCGATGGCTGGTAGTGAAGATGCATTTTGCACTTTAATGAACCAAACTGCCCAACACTTAGGTATGAAAAATTCTAATTTTACCGATAGTACCGGTATGCCTCATCCAAACCACTATACGACTGCGTTTGATATGGCAATTTTAGCTCGTGCCCTTATCAAAAATTTCCCAGATTATTACCACTGGTACAGCGAAAAAGAATTTACTTACAACAACATCCATCAAGTAAACCGTAATAAATTATTATGGTCTGACCCAAGTGTAGATGGCATCAAAACCGGCCATACTGATGAAGCAGGATACTGTTTAGTTGCTTCTTCTAAACGTGGTCCAATGCGATTAATCACCGTTGTAATGAATTCAACTAGCCCAAACCAACGCGCCGCAGATACACGTGAATTATTAGCGTATGGTTTCCGCTTCTTCAAATACCAACCTCTTTTCAAAGCGAATCAGCCAATTATGAATGTTCGAGTTTGGTACGGCCAAGATGCCGAAATTGCAATTGGTAGCTTGCAAGATTTAGGTGTGGTTGTTTCCACTCAAAAAGCAAAATCATTAACAACCATTTTAGAAAGAGAAAAAGTAATAGAAGCGCCAATTCAAAAAGGACAACAAATCGGTATATTAAAAGTTTATGCTGGCAATGAGTTATTAAGATCGGTACCAGATGTGGCATTAAAAGATGATCCAAAAGGTAATGTGTTCCGCCGTATTGCTGATTCCTTTAGCTTAATGTTCTACCGTCATTTCGGTAATCACGAACAAAAAGCACAGGCAGGAGCTTAATTGAAAATGAATGATTCAATATGCTTTTTAAATGGCGAATTTTTACCAATTGAAAAAGCATTTATCTCTGTGACTGATCGCGGCTTTGTGTTCGGAGATGGCGTTTATGAACTGATCCCTGTTTATCAAGGAAAGTTATTTCGCGCCACCGAACACTTAGAACGCTTACGACATAGTTTGAATGACATTCATCTGCCGCTTACTAATAACTTAGATTTTCGAAATATTTTTCAGCAGCTTATTAAAGAAAATGGTGGCGGAAATTTATCGATTTATTTGCAAATCACTCGTGGGCCACAACAACTTCGTCACCATACTTTTCCACAAAAAATTGAACCAACAATTTTTATTCGAACACTGCCTTACACACCACCTAGTTATGAGTTACTCGCAAAGGGATTCAAAGCAATTACGCATAACGATATTCGCTGGCAACTTTGCAATATCAAATCACTCAATTTATTAGCAAATGTTTTAATTTATAACCAAGCAGTTGAACAACATGCAGAAGATGCAATTTTAATTAACGACAAACATGAAATCACTGAAGCTGCAACCAGTAATGTTTTTATTGTTAAAAAAAATATTTTAATAACACCACCAAAAACTCAACATATTTTAGGCGGTATTACGCGTGATTTCGTTTTGGAATTAGCGCGCTCAAACAATATTGCAACTGAAGAGCAAATAATTACGAAACAACAATTATTTGCAGCAGATGAAGTTTGGATTACGAGTTCCAGTAAAGAAATCAAACCTATTATTTCAATTGATGGAATTGCAATTGCAAATGGTAAAGTTGGTTCAATGTGGCAACGCATGATTCAAATTTACAAATCAGCTATTCAAACTTTTGCGGAAAATTGAGTTATGGCTAAGAAGAAAACCCCTACTCCAGCTACACCAGAATTACCTATTGTCGATAAAGATATCATGGAGTTTCCATGTGATTTTCCAATTAAAATTATTGGTGTTGCTTCAGCTGAATTTGAAACAGAAGTGTTAATGATCGTTCGCAAACATTTTCCTGATTTAAAAGAAGCAGCAGTAAAATTGCGCCCAAGTAAAAATGGTAAATATCAAGCTATAACAGTTACTGTATTAGCAACTTCTAGAGCGCAACTTGACGCTATCTATAAAGATTTAACTGCTTCTCCATTAGTCTCATTGGTATTTTGATATGTTAGATGTTGTCATTATTCGTCATCTTGGATTGCAGCCCTATGCTGAAATATGGCGACAAATGCAATCTTTTACTGCACAGCGCAATGAACATACGCCAGACGAAATTTGGTTAGTCGAGCACCATGCTGTTTTCACGCAAGGACAAGCTGGCAAACCCGAACATGTATTAAATCCTGGCGATATACCAATTATTCAAACCGATCGCGGTGGCCAAGTTACTTATCATGGCCCAGGGCAATTAGTTGCTTATGTATTAATTGATATTCAACGCAAAAAAATGGGTGTACGACCATTAGTTACTGCTTTAGAACAAAGCGTGGTTGCTTTTTTAGCATCATTAAACGTTAAAGCCAAAACACGCTGCGACGCGCCTGGTGTCTACATTAACAATCAAAAAATCTGTTCTGTTGGACTTAGAATTAAGCGTGGCGCTAGCTATCATGGTCTGGCATTAAATGTAGCGATGGATTTGGAACCTTTTAGTCGTATCAACCCTTGTGGTTTTGAAAATTTAACAATGACTCAATTAAAAGATCACTCATCAATTCAAACTATAGATGAAACAAAAAAGTATTTATTACCGTTTATAATTGAAAAGTTGGGATATACTGAAACCATTTTTTCTAATAATGATTTATTCCTAGAGGATAAAATTGCATGACAGATTCAACAAATAATAAATTACGTGGCGCTGACAAACTCGCTCGCATCCCAATTAAAATCGCAGAATCCACTCCTCTTAAAAAACCAGATTGGTTTCCAAAAATTCGTATTCCGAATACACCTGCTATCGCTAACTTGAAGAAAAAACTACGCGACAACAAATTAGTTACTGTTTGTGAAGAAGCATCATGTCCTAATTTAAGTGAGTGTTTCAGTCACGGCACTGCAACTTTCATGATCATGGGAGATGTTTGTACTAGACGTTGTAGTTTTTGCGATGTCGCTCATGGTCGTCCAAATGCACTTGATCCAGATGAACCACTACACTTAGCAACAACAATTGCAGATATGGGACTGCGTTATGTAGTGATTACTTCAGTTGATCGCGATGATTTACGTGATGGTGGTGCTGCGCATTTTTCTGAATGTATTCGCTTAGTACGTCAACATTCACCACATATTCAAATCGAAATTTTAACGCCTGATTTTCGTGGTCGCATGGACAAAGCGCTTGATGCACTTGCGACGGATTTACCTGATGTTTTTAATCACAACATTGAAACTGTACCGCGTCTTTATAAACAAGCGCGCCCTGGTTCAGATTATCAATGGTCATTAATGTTGTTAAAGAAATTCAAAGAACGTTTTGCTGATGTTCCAACTAAATCTGGCGTGATGTTAGGAATGGGTGAAACGACTGAAGAAATCGAACAAACCATGGCAGATTTACGTGCGCATGATGTTGATATGATTACTATTGGACAATATTTACAACCAAGTCGTCATCATTTCCCAGTGCAACGATATGTCACACCAGAGGAATTTAATTATTTAGCGGAACGTGCAAAAGCATTAGGTTTTGTAAATGTAGCAAGTGGCCCATTAGTTCGTTCTTCATACCATGCTGATAAACAAGCAGCCGGTGAAGACGTTCGTTAATTAAAAGTGTTAAATCATGTTTGTTAGTCAAGTTCATTTACTCAATGTTTGGCTACATGCTCATCCACACTGGGCCGGTATCGTTGCATTTTTTATTTCATTTGCAGAATCGCTCGCGGTTATTGGTTTATTTCTTCCAGGCTCATTAACCATGGGCGCAATCGGCACGTTAATCGGTGCCGGTATTATCCCCATGACTGAAACATTTATTTGGGCAGCAGTAGGTGCTGCAAGCGGTGACGTTTTAAGTTATTGGCTTGGTTATTATTGCAAACAACGCATTCGTTATATTTGGCCGTTACGGCTTTATCCACAGTGGATCGATAAAGGTGAAGCATTCTTTTCACATCACGGTGGCAAAAGTGTTTTTATTGGACGATTCATTGGTCCAATGCGCCCCATCATGCCAATGATTGCAGGCATCATGAAAATGCCGTTCAGACGATTTTTAGCAATCTGTATTGTCGCTTCTTGCGGTTGGGCACCTGCGTACATGTTCCCAGGTATTCTTATTGGCATGGCTGCAATGGAAATGACATCAAGTGCAGCTCTTTATTTCTTATTAAAAATTGCTGGAATTGCAATTGCAGCTGTCATTCTTCTAATTGCGCTATGGGAAATAACCACTTACTTCTTTGAAAAACTTAATCAAGAACGGCAATGGCGACGTACAGTTTTTGTCGCAACACTGATTGTTTTTTGTTGGGTCATTTTCGACCTAAAAGAAAAAACATTATTACTCAATATTAATCATTACGTCTGGCAACAATTTCATAGTATGGCTGCAAAAAATTTACAGCCATTTTTCCATACACTTACTTTAGGCGGCAGCGCTTATACATTATGGACTGCTGTAATTGTGACTGCATTATGGTTTGCATATTGTAGATATTGGCGTGCATTTTGGTTTTGGTTAGCAAATGCAGGCATTGCTCATGCAGCAATACAGTTATTAAAAACTGCAACTAATTTTCCTCGTCCGCCAATTGATGGCCATATCATTGCCAACCCTGCATTTCCAAGTGGGCACACTACACTTACTATGGCGATAACTGGATTTTTAGTTGTACTTGTTAATCCATTCGTCAATATCACCAAGCAATGGTTATTAATGCTAACGTGTGGATTTTATGTTTCAGCTATTGCTGTCAGTCGTTTGTATCTAGGCGTGCATTGGTTTAGTGATATTTTAGGTGGTCTGTTACTTGGTTTATTGTGTATACAAGCAAATTCGCTTTTATATAACCGAAAACCAAATAACGTTATTCCCTTCTTTCAAACGATTGGAATATTTTGCATTGGATTAGCAATTGGTTGGTGCGCTACAACTTGGTTAGGAAAACCTTCGTTTTGAAGTGAGGAAAAAAATGCATGGACGTAAAAAATCTTTTTTCTTCGAACAACCATCCTACTGGATCATTAAAAATAGTTGGATGGCGAGAATGGGTTTCACTACCTGATCTTGGCATCAAATATGTGAAAGCCAAGATTGATACTGGTGCGAGAACCTCGGCGTTACATGCTTTTGCATTAGAAAAATTTCGCGAAAAAAGAAAAGATAAAGTTCGTTTTTATATTCATCCCCTACAACGAAGCACAAAAAAAGTTTCAATATGTGTAGCTGAGATTGTTGATCGACGTTGGGTAACAGATTCCGGTGGTCACGGTGAATATCGTTTTGTGATCGAAACTAAAATGTTAATGGGACATATAGAACAAGATATTGAATTAACTTTAACGAACCGCGATAGCATGACGTTTAGAATGCTATTGGGTCGAGAAGCATTAAGACAACGTTTTCTAGTTAACGTTTCTAAATCTTATTTAATTGGTAAAAAGGAGCTCTATTCTGAATGAAGATTGCCATTCTTTCTCGTAAAACAAATTTATATTCAACACAGAGACTCTATAAAGCAGCAATTGAGCGCGGACACGAAGTTCAAATTATTGATACTTTACGCTGTTACATGAATATCAATTCTGAAAATCCAACTATTCATTACAAAAGCCAAATCTTAACTGGTTTTGATGCAATTATTCCTCGAATTGGGGCATCTATTACTTCTTATGGCACGGCAGTTGTACGTCAATTTGAAATGATGGGTGTTTATTCATTAAACAGCGCAATCGCAATTACTCGATCACGCGATAAATTACGTTCATTGCAATTATTATCACGCAAAAAAGTAGGATTACCTGTTACCGGTTATGCGCATAATCTTGATGACGTTGCCGATTTAGTACGCATGGTTGGCGGCGCACCTCTAGTCATTAAATTAGTAGAAGGTACACAAGGCATTGGTGTGATCCTTGCTGAAACTTTAAAAGCAAGTGAAAGCGTACTTGAAGCATTCATGGGATTAAAAGCCAACATCATGGCGCAGGAATATATTAAAGAAGCAGATGGCTGTGATCTTCGTTGTTTTGTTATTGGTGATAAAGTAATTGCAGCAATGAAACGACAAGCAAAGCCAGGCGAATTTCGCTCTAATTTACATCGTGGTGGTATTGCATCATTAGAACAATTAAGTGCGAAAGAACGTGAAGTTGCAATCAAAGCAGCAAAAGTAATGGGCTTAAATGTTGCAGGTGTAGATATTTTACGTTCGAAGCGCGGTCCATTAGTGATGGAAGTTAATTCATCACCGGGCTTGCATGGAATAGAAACAGCAACAGGAAAAAATATTGCTGAAATGATTATTATGTTTTTAGAAAAAAATGCGCATAAGAGAAATGGATCGATTCGAGTGCGAGAATAAATATGAAAACAAAACGTTTTAAACGTCTTAAAAAGTTTAGTAACAAAAAAGTTTCTGAAGCGCATCATCATCGACATCCAAGTCGAGATTTAATGACTTTAATTATCGCTGCAATCGGTATTGTTTATGGCGATATCGGTACTAGCCCACTTTATACAGTACGCGAAATTTTTCATGGTCTGCATCCACTGGCATTAACGCCCGATAATATTTTCGGCGCAACTTCAATGATTTTTTGGTCATTGATGTTAGTTGTCACATTAAAATATGTCTGTGTGATGATGAGTATCGATAACTATGGTGAAGGCGGCATCATGGCGTTGCTCGCATTAAACTTACGAAAATCATTATTAAAAACGCGCCAAGAAAAAATGTTAGTTGCCGTAGGTTTGTTTGGTGCTGCGCTATTTTATGGTGATGGTTTATTAACACCTGCAATTTCAGTATTAAGTGCGATCGAAGGTTTACAAATTGCCACTCCTATTTTTTCACCTTTTATTATTCCGATTACGATCGCTATTTTGGTTTTGTTATTTTTAATTCAACAGCATGGTACTGGAAGAGTTGGGGCTTGGTTCGGTCCAATCATGATTGTTTGGTTTACTGCGCTCGCAATATTAGGTGTATCAGGCATTATTAAAGCGCCATATATTTTATTCGCGCTCGATCCAAGATTTGCACTTCATTTCATTATTGAAACACCGATGCTTGCATTTTTATCACTTGGCACAGTTGTACTTGCTATTACTGGAGCAGAGGCACTTTATAGTGATATCGGACACTTCGGAAAAAAACCTGTTCGCTTTGCATGGATATGGTTTGTCTTCCCTGCTCTAACATTAAATTATTTAGGTCAAGGTGCATTGTTATTAGTAAATGAAAGCGCACGTATTAATCCGTTTTATATGTTAGTACCTAGCGCTTGGCTGTACCCTATGGTGTTACTATCAACTATTGCAACAGTAATTGCTTCGCAAGCCGTGATTTCAGGATTATTTTCCATTACCCGCCAAGCAATCATATTAGGATATTGTCCACCACTGGAAATTTTGCATACCTCTTCAAAACAAATTGGACAAATTTTTATTCCTTGGATCAATTACGCAATGCTGATTTTAGTCATCGGTATCGTGTTGTCATTTAAATCATCGAGTCACTTAGCTGCAGCATACGGCATTTCAGTAACCGGTACGATGGTAATGACCAGCATTTTAGCGCTCGCTGTTATTCCTGGTTTAGGAAAAAAATATACCCGTTTATTTTTTGCTATGACTATATTCTTCTTGATTATTGATACCTTATTTTTCAGTGCTAACTTATTGAAGTTTTTCGACGGTGGTTGGTTCCCAATTGTAATTGGTTTCTTTATTTTCTTTGTTTTATCTACTTGGAAAAAAGGCCGGACTTTATTGTTGGAACGATTAAAAGAAGAATCGATTGATGAAGACACATTTTTTAATGACATCAAACAACATCCTCCAATTCGCATTCCTGGTACTGCAATTTTTTTAACAGCAAGTAGTCCAGGGATTCCACGTGCGTTGTTACACAACTGGTATCACAACAAAGTTTTACATGAGCGTGTGGTACTAATGACTATCCTGACTAAAAATATTCCATTTGTCAGACGCAATAAACGAATTGAAATTCATTCGCTTGGTAATGGTTTCTTTCGCATCATTGCTTGGTATGGCTTTAAAGAAAATCCGAATGTACCAAAACTATTAGATCAATGTTTGGAATATGGTTTGGAATTTGATATGCAAGAAACATCGTTTTTCTTAGGTCGGGCATCAATGGTTGCAACCAAACGACCTGGTATGGCGTTATGGCGTGAAAAATTATTTATTGCGTTAGCAAATAATACCCGTCACACCGCAAGCTTTTTTAGAATACCTGCGAACCGAATTATTGAATTAGGTACGCAAGTAGAGATATAAAAAATTTTACTAATCCCAAAGTGGAAAATGCTCAAGCGAAATATCTTCTGAAAAAAACAATTTTGCGCCACGAGCAAATGATTGAGTGTAATCAGAAACATAAAATTTTTTCTGCCCCGCTCCTGACTGATTAAGAAGTTGATGATCAGTTAAGGTTTTTTGCAGTGCATTTGCAATGATTGCAGAAGTATCAATAATTTCTACTTTGTTTTTGTAGTATTTTTCAATTTTATTTTTAACGATTGGATAATGCGTACAGCCCAAAATTAGCGCATCAATTCCTTGTAACGCCTCCTGTGACAAATATTCTTTTAAAATTTCATCTAGAATTTTTTGATTAGAAAATTGTTCTTCAATTGCGGATGCTAAAATAGGCGTTGCTTGTTGAGTTAAGGTTAAATTGAGTTTTTTATCTAAAATTTTTTGTAGATAAACATTTGAGTTAACCGTTTGGCGCGTACCAATTAAGCCTAAACGTTTGCCTTGATAACGCTCACCTAAATAATCAACCACTGGATCAATCACATTAAAAATTAATGCTCGATCACCAATGAATTGTTGCACTGCATCATAAGCAGCTGAAGATGCGGAATAACATGCAATTAAAATCGCTTTGCATGGTTGTTGTAACAATACTTCGGAAATTTTAACTGAATAACTTTGTAATAAAGATGCTGATTTTTCACCATATGGCAAATGCGCAGTATCACCAAAATAAACTAAATTTTCATGCGGTAAAGCAGATACCACTGATCGAGCAACGGTCAAACCACCAATACCACTATCAAAAATACCAATCGCATTTTGGGACTGAAGGGCCATAACATACCTTTAATAAAAAGAATTTTTGGCGAATTTACTTCAAATTTCGCTAAAATTATAGAGTTTAACTAGCTTGGATCGTTGTTAATTGTACGCTTTAGTAATGAGTTTCAGCACATTCTCATCATCGTTAGATTTATGATCTATCGTTTGCCAAAAACGAAATAAAACTTTTTGTTTACCGGTTTTTGGTTCTTCTTTGATTTCTACTACTTTTGCTAGAAATTCTATATCTTTTGTTAAAGGCTTAGTTTTAAACGTATAACCCAGCTTTAATGTCAAATTTGTATTTGTTGCAATTACATTGTTATTATCATTTTGTTGTTGTGCTAGTTGTTGTTGATATTGTTTTACTAAATTTTTAGGAAGAGGAACAAACTTAATTCCTTTTTCCCATTTTGGCCCTACAGTTTTTTCTTTAGATAAAATATTTTCATGATTAATTAATACTGCTTCAGTGATTCTATCTTGATGTATTAATTTTTTAGCGGGTTTAAAAAATCCATAGAAAACACCTTTTACACCCTGTTTTTCAATATGATAAACCTTATAACTATCGTATTTTTTATCGAAACCTAAATCTGATGCTTTTAAAGTAGTAGGTAAATTACGCTGCTCTTTGCTCTCTAATGGTTTTTCTGAAAAACCTTCAGTTTCTTGCTCTTGATTATTGTTATTGTTGTTATCAGCTTTTTGCTCAGATGGTATTTGTGTATCTTCTATTTTTTTATCAGGTTGAAATTGCTGAACTTTTTGCTCAGATTTTTTTTCTTGTTCTTCTATTGCCTTACTTATAGATTCAATTTTCGCAATATTTTGCAAATGAATATTACTAACAATATAACCTTGTTTTTTATCAAAACTCCAAGTGATTTCGCAATCATGCAATATTTTTTTTAGATTAATATTAGACGCTTTTAAACACATGCTTTTTCTATTTAGATGAAAGCTAATTGTGCTCGAACTAAATTCTTTTGTTAAAAAAGCAAAATATTCTTGATAGAAAAACTCAATTGTATCTTCCGTTTTTTTCTTGAAGTATGAAAGAAAATTTTTATTTTCTTGAATATAAGAACGAAATTTAGGTATTTCAGTAATAAAAACATCCAGTAAATTTCTTTTCTTATTTTGAGCAACATCCTTAATAGCCTCTAACAATAAATTGATGCTATTTATAATTTGAACATTGGTTTTTATAGATAAGCCTTCTCTCTTTGCTTCATCTGTGGTCAAAAATTTAAAAAGCAAATCGCATGCTTGTTTAAATAAAGAAAAACTTTTTTCATGGTTTTGAACATTGTTATAAAGTTCACAAAGAAAAAATAGGTGCACGCTTTCGGTATAATTATTATATTCTTTTTTTTCTTCGGTAATGTGATCAAAATATTCGTGATTTTTTTCTGAACATTTCAAACCAGAGATAAAATCTTTACGATAAGCATAAACACCTTGGATATGTACGCTATCAGAAAGCAATAAATAATAAATATTATCGTGATATTCATTTATTTTTGCTTCGCTAAATCGTTGGCCAAAATCTAATATTGCTAGTCTTTTTAATAACTTTTTATTTCTTTTAAACAATTCAAGGTATTTATCTTCAATATTAAAATTTGTGACTTTTAACAAAAAGCAAAACAATTTATTAAATTCACAAGCTAAGCCATACAAATGAAAGTAATAATCTGAATCAATAATGTCTTGATCAGACATTTGTTCTATTTTTAAAGAATCAATCCATTCAAAATATTTACCAAATACTTCCGGCACTTTGCTATTCACTATTTTAGTCATGCCTTCAAAACCATTTACTCGGGGAATAAACTGTTCATACATGTTTTTGGTTTGCTGAAATAAATTTGATAATTCAACTACCGACGGTGGAATAACAATAAAATCCATTGTCATAAAATTATGAGCGTAAACATGTTTTGGTATTGGTTCTGGTTTCATATAAAAAATCGATAAATAGCTAGCAAAAGTTAGCTATTTTAAACCTGATTCCCTTAACTAATAATTAAGCTTTGATGCTCTAATCTCGAAAATGACTGTGCTACAATCGATACAATTCAAAAACCAATTGGATTTCTATGCGCCAATTTTTTTTAAAATTACTCATATTTAGCTTTAGCATAACGATGTTTAGCGCATCGGCTTTCGCTACTTCAATTTTAAGTATTGATGAAGCTACTTTTTTAGCATTAGAACAAACCCCTGAACTGAAGCAGAGCCAACAAAGTGCAGAAGGCTTAAAACAACGCTCAATCGCTGAGCGACAATTACCGGATCCTAAAGTTAGCGTGGGCGCAATAAATGTCCCAACCAATAATTTCAGCTTTTCTGAAGATGAAATGACCATGATTGCATTTGGCGTATCCCAAGAATTTCCAGCCGGTCGCTCGCGTCATTATCAATCAGCAAAAACACGCGCTTTATCTAAAGCTGAGAGACAACGGCATTTTCAATTACAAAAAGATGTAATCAGACAAACCAGAAATACCTGGTTAGAACTTTTTTATTGGACGCGCGCATTAGAAATTACCGATAAAAACCGAAAATTATTTGAAAAATTAAGTCGCAGTATTGAATCAGAATATTCAACCGGTAAAGCAACACAACAAGATTTACTGCAATCACAAGTTGAGATTTCTCGGGTACGCGATCAAATTTGGCAAATTCAGCAACAGATGAGTGAAAAACGCGCCGAACTTGGTCGTTTGATTGGGATTGGAAATAGCAATCGTCCTTTACCGCACGTTCTTCCGCATTGGAATGTGCCATCGCTAGCTGAATTGGAAAATAACTTACAACAACATCCATTATTAAAATCAGATAGCTTAACTATTCAGGCAGCAAAACATGGTGTCTCATACGCCAAAGAACAGTATAAACCCCGTTTTGAAGTTGGCATGAATTACGGCATACGTCATGGCAAAGAATTGGAAAATGACGGTGAATTGATGAAACGTTCTGATATGGTCGGTGCACAAGTTACTTTTAATGTGCCGTTATTCACTCACAATCGCCAACAACGCATAGCTAGAGCAAGTGTGTCCGACTTAGAAATCGCACAATTAAAACGAGAAGCAGATTATCGCGATTTAATTCGTGAATTAGAAACAGCCTACAACGCATGGCAATATTATGCGAAGCGCGAGCAATGGTTTGCAAAACATACGATTCCTGAAGCAAGACAAAATGCTAAAGCTGCTCTTTTAGGCTTTCAAAGTGCAACAACTGATTTTCAAATATTAATGCGTAGTTATTCGCTCTATTACCAAGTACAACTTGATGCGCTTCGTACTGAAGTTGATCGATTGAAAGCCGAAGCGACATTACATTACTTAGCAGGAAGACCTTCATGAGAGTTGTGTTAATTTTTTTGTTATTACCAATCATCAGTTTTGCTGCAGATAAAAAACCGTTGTATTGGATTGATCCAATGGAACCGAATATTCATTACGATCGTCCTGGTAAATCCAGAATGGGAATGGATGTTGTGCCAGTCTATGCTGATGATGACAATAAAAGTGGTGCGCCTAGTATCAAAATCAATCCGGCAGTGATTAATAATTTAGGTGTAAGAACTGCACCTGTAGTTCAAGGTGAATTAGCACGTCAAATTGAAACGGTTGGATTTGTTGATGCCAATGAAAATGCCATTACTCACATTCACACTTATGCTGATGGTTGGATTGAAAAATTAATCGTAAAAACAACTGGTGAAACTGTAAAAAAAGGTGAATTATTATTTCGTTTTTATTCACCAATGTTAGTCAATGCGCAAGCAGAATATTTAATTGCATTAGATAGCAACAATTCCAATATTGTTCGTGCCTCTGAACAAAAATTATCATCGCTTGGTATTTCAGCAACTCAAATTTCGCAATTAAAGAAAACAAAAAAATCCGCTCGTTTAGTTGACGTTTTTTCACCGCAAAATGGTGTAGTCACTACATTAAATGTACGTGAAGGTAATCGCATCACTGCAGAAACTGATGTCATGACCATTACTGATTTAGCAACAATTTGGATTTTAGTTGAAGTATATGAATCAGAAGCACCATGGGTGAAGGTCGGACAAACTGCAGAAGCAACTCTACCCTACTTACCTGATAAAATTTGGCGCGGACAAGTTGAATATGTTTATCCAACCATCGATCAAAAAACACGCACATTAAAATTACGTTTACGTTTTGAAAACCCTGAAGGCACATTAAAACCAAATATGTACGCCAATATTCGTTTAGCTGTTACACCAAAACCAAATACCTTAAGTATTCCAATAGAAGCATTAATTCGCACTGAAAATAATGATCGAGTCATTGTTGATTTAGGCGATGGTCGTTTTGAACCGCGCATCGTTAAAACTGGAATTGAAACATCTGAACAAGTTGAAATTCTGTCTGGATTAAAGCCTGGTGAAAAAGTTGTAACTTCAGCGCAATTTTTAATTGATTCTGAAGCAAACTTAAAAGGCGCATTGGATCGATTGCAATCAAATGCACAAGCATCTGCTACATCAACTCAAGCTGAAGAAAAAAATTCGGTAATGGGTCAAGGTATTGTTAAAGCAATTGATAAATCAAAACATCTGTTAACGATTCAACATCAACCAATTTCAGCATTAGGTTGGCCAGCAATGACTATGAATTTTCAAGTGCAATCCGATGTTTCTATTGATGCACTAAAAGAAAACCAAGAAATTCATTTTATGATGAAAAAAAATGATAAGGATGAATGGGTTATTTATATGATTCATCCGATGCCGATGAAGTAAATATTATTTGTCATCCTCAGGATTTTGTAGGGTGGACAAAGGAGTGAGTGAAACGAACGACGTGTCCACCATTTCGATATTTTTGGTGGGCACAGCGCTTTGTGCTTTTGCCCACCCTACATAAAAAGAGCAGTTGCTTATTGAGGTTCGTTCATGATCGAAAAAATCATTCGTTGGTCTTTGACCCATCGATTATGGGTGTTAATTGCAACACTTGTTATTTCAATTGCTGGTGTTTATTCCGCATACAACACACCCGTTGATGCCATACCCGATCTGTCAGATGTACAAGTGATCATCAAAGCAACTTTTCCTGGTCGCGCACCGCAAACAGTTGAAGATCAAGTTACCTATCCTTTAACAACAACGATGATGTCTGTTCCTGGTGCACGCGTAGTACGTGGTTATTCTTTCTTCGGTGATAGTTATGTTTATGTCTTATTCGAAGATAAAACCGATTTATATTGGGCACGTTCGCGCGTATTGGAATATCTAAATCAAGCCACAAGCAAATTACCCAGCGGTGTTAAATTATCAATTGGTCCTGATGCAACAGGCGTAGGTTGGATTTTTGAATACGCCTTAGTCGATAAGTCAGGCAATTACGACATTTCTCAATTACGTGGTTTGCAAGATTGGTTTTTAAAATATGAATTACAAACGGTTCCAGGTGTTGCAGAAGTTGCAACTATTGGCGGCATGGTAAAACAATATCAAATTACGCTTGATCCAAACCGTCTACGCGCATTTCAGTTATCACTGAATCAAGTGATTGATGCAGTAAAAAAAGCCAATCAAGAAACCGGTGGTTCGGTTATCGAATTAGGTGAAGCCGAATACATGATTAGAGCAAGTGGTTATTTGCATTCAGTAAAAGATATTCAGCAAATTCCAGTTGGTGTCAGCAACAATGGCACGCCAGTGTTTTTAAAAGATGTGGCAGAAGTACATTTGGGCCCGCAATTACGTCGCGGTATTGCTGAGTTAAATGGTCAAGGTGAAGTTGTAGGTGGCGTCATCGTGATGCGCTCGGAAAAAAATGCGCAACAAACTATACAATTAGTAAAAGAAAAATTAGATCAATTAAAACAAGGCTTACCAAAAGGTGTAGAAGTCATTACAACTTATGATCGATCTGGTGTAATTGAACGTGCAGTGCAAACATTAAAAGAAAAATTATTTGAAGAAAGTATTGTTGTTGCCATTGTTTGTGCGATTTTCTTAGCGTATTTACCTTCTGCATTTGTTGCAATTGTCGCATTACCGATCGGCATTTTAGTTGCATTAATTATCATGCATATCCAAGGCATTAATGCCAACATCATGTCATTAGGTGGAATTGCAATTGCGATTGGCGCGATGGTTGATGCAGCAATTGTCATGATCGAAAACGCACATAAACGTTTAGAAAAATATGAAACCACAAATCGCTTTGAACCAATTCCATTTGCCGATCGATTTAAAATTATTACTGAAGCAACAGTAGAAGTTGGCCCTGCTCTCTTTTTCAGTTTATTAATTATTACGCTTAGTTTCTTACCAATTTTTTCACTTGAAGCGCAAGAAGGAAAATTATTTGCACCACTGGCGTACACAAAAACTTACGCCATGGCTGCAGCAGCAGGATTATCTATTACTTTAATTCCAGTATTAATGTTGTATTTGATTAAAGGCCCAATCAGTCCTGAAGAATCAAATCCAATCAATAGAAAATTAATTAATTGGTATAAACCTTGGTTAATTAAAGCATTAAGCGATCCAAAGAAAACCATCATGATCGCACTTGGATTGTTGGTTATTACCTTATTTCCATTTTTTAAAATTGGATCAGAATTTATGCCACCTTTAAATGAAGGTGATTTGTTGTATATGCCCACTGCTCTTCCTGGATTGGCAATTGGTAAAGCATCACAAATTCTGCAACAAACCGATAAATTAATTGCAACTTTTCCTGAAGTAAAAACTGTATTCGGCAAAATGGGTCGTGCAGAAACCGCAACCGATCCAGCACCACTTGAAATGATGGAAACAACGGTGCAATTAAAACCAGAATCGGAATGGCGACGTGGCATGACATTAGAAAAATTAATTGCCGAATTTGATAAAACGATTCAAACCCCTGGTTTAGTGAATGTTTGGGTACAACCGATTCGTAATCGTATTGATATGTTATCAACGGGTATTAAAAGTCCAGTTGGAATCAAAGTTGCAGGCGGCAATTTACAAACCCTTGATAAAATTGCACAGCAAATTGAAACCTTGGTTAAAACCATCCCTGGTGCATCGTCAGTTTACGCTGAGCGCTTAACTGGTGGTCGTTATATCGACATCGATATAAATCGTATTGCAGCAGCGCGTTATGGTTTAAACATCGAAGATATCCAAACCATGATTTCAATTGCAATTGGTGGTGAAAACGTTGGCGAAACAATTGAAGGTTTAGAACGTTATCCAATTAATATTCGTTATGCGCGTTACTGGCGTGATAGTTTGCAAAAATTACGTGATATTCCAATCGTTACTAAAAATGGCGAAATTGTACCGCTCGCAACTGTTGCTAAAGTAAAAATTATTGATGGCCCTGCCATGTTGAAAAGTGAGAATGCGCGATTAAACACTTGGATTTATGTTGATATTCGCGATAGAGATTTAGGTTCATTTGTAAAAGATGCACAAAAAATTGTTAGAGAAAAAATAAAATTACCTGCTGGTTATTCGATTCAATGGTCTGGACAGTATGAATATTTAGAACGTGCATCCAAACGTATGAAAATAGTTGTACCGATGACTTTGGCAATTATTTTCTTATTGCTCTACATCATTTTCCAAAATGTGGTTGAAGCTGCATTCATTATGCTGAGTTTACCATTTGCATTAATCGGTAGTTTTTGGTTTCTCTATATTTTAGGTTTCAATTTATCTGTTGCAGTTTTAGTTGGTTTAATTGCACTAGCAGGCGTTGCTGCTGAATTTGGTGTGGTGATGTTGGTTTATTTAGATGAAGCAGTAAAACGTTTTAAAACGCAAAATAAATTACATACTGAAAACGATTTAAAAAGTGCAATCATCGAAGGTGCAGTTATGCGTCTACGTCCTAAATCGATGACTGTTACCGTTATTATTGCAGGTTTGTTACCAATTATGTTTGGTTCCGGTACTGGCTCTGAAGTGATGCGGCGCATTGCTGCACCTATGATTGGTGGCATGATTACCGCACCTTTATTATCGTTATTTTTAATTCCAGTGATTTATTATTTGTGGAAGAGGAAAAATTTGTGATTACTTTTATTGTCATGCCAGCCCCCGCTTTCGCGAGGGTAAACTGCGGCTGGCATCCAGAAAATATTTTAATTAATTCACTGGATCCTTGCCTTCGCAGGGATGACAAAACGAATAACAACACGAGAAAACGTTATGTCCAAACAACTGTTACTAGACAAGTTACAACAACATCGTGCTCACATAATTAATACTAAAGAGCAGCAATCTTTAGAAAAAATAATTTCATTAGTTGAAAACCATAATGATTTTTTTTCTAGAAATCATTATATGCCCGGACACATTACTGCATCAGCATGGTTATTAGATCAAACTCAAAATAAAGTGCTACTCACCTTTCACAAAAAATTAAAAAAATGGTTACAACTTGGCGGTCATATT
>CAZYCO010000023.1:22021-26592 GCA_964645885.1 uncultured Gammaproteobacteria bacterium | reverse complement strand
AGCAACAGCAACAGCAACAGCAACAGCAACAGCAACAGCAACAGCAACAGCAACAAGAAAAAATTAAAGATACTAAACTCGAACAGCAACCAAATCCTACACCGACTAAAAAAACACATAGCAAAAAAATGGTTGAACCGCGCGCACAATTAATTTTAGCGAATGATGAAGAGCACAATAAAATTAGCGTCAAAAATGCTAAATAAGTTATTCGTTTATTGAATGAGGTAATAATAATGATTATCGCTTGGTTCGCACGTCATAAATTTGAACATCAAGAAATTACATTAGAAAATCAAGCATTACTCAAAGACGCTATTTGGATCGATTTAATTTCGCCTACGATTGAAGAAGAAGTATTAATTGAGCAACATGCTGGTGTTGATGTTCCTACGCGTGAAGAAATGGCTGAAATTGAAATATCGAGTCGATTGTATAAAGAAAATGATGTGCTATTTATGACTGCAACCATGATTGCACACTCTCATTCGACTGAACCTGAGTTTGCTCCAATTTCTTTTATTTTAACTCCGAATCAAGTGATCACAATTCGATACATTGAACCGCTATCATTTAAATTATTTGGGGCTTATTTGAAAAAAATAAAATCACCGCAAATGAATGTAATTACGTTGCTAACTGAATTATTAGATTTAAATATTGACAGGCTAGCGGATATTCTCGAATTTATAGGTCATCGTTTAGATCAATATTCTCAAACGATTTTTCAAGCGCAAAATAATCAAAAAACAAAATTAAATTATCATCAATTGATGCAACAAGTTGGTGCTAATGGTGATTTAAATACCAAAGTTCTTGAAAGTTTAATGTCATTTAATCGCTTGATTACTTATTTTGGCCAAAAAGTAAACGCCAAAATTAATCATGATGAACAATTGCAAATTATGACATTAAGCAACGATATTGCTTCATTGAATGATCATGCGCATTTCGTTTCAAATAAAATTAATTTTTTACTCGATGCAACATTAGGTATGATTAATATTGAACAAAACAATGTGATTAAAATTTTCTCTGTTGCTGCAGTAATTTTCCTCCCACCTACACTCATAGCTAGTATTTACGGTATGAATTTTCATTTTATTCCAGAATTATCTTGGAAATATGGTTACGTACTTGCTATTGCACTGATGCTATTAGCTGCATGGCTACCTTATAAATATTTTAAATTCAGAAAATGGCTATAGTTAATGATATAAAACTATAAAAAGGTGGCCTATGAATTTTAATACTCATTTTTTTGTGCTTTGCTTTTTTGCTTTAGCCTCTATATTCGCGATTTGGAATATATTTAATAGTAAAAAGAACAGAAATTATTGGATCACATCTGCAATTTTTCTTTGTATTGGTTTGATGTGTTTTATTCTAGGTGAAATATATAAAACTGTTGATGTGTATGGTGTTGTACATCAGTTTGGTCCTATTTTACCAATAGGCGCAGCACTATTGTGTATAGGCATCATCATTATGATTGCGTTATTGATCTTCGGTAATTTATAACGTTTAGCTGATGAGGTTAAACTAAGAAAGATGAATATAAGTTGCTTGTTCTATATCACCTAAAGCATGTTGCACTTGTACTTCCATTTCTAATTTCATCAAAGCAAGGGTAATAAATTCTAACTCTGCAGTTAAAATATTAATTTTTTGTTCTGAATTTTCATCATGCTGCTGACGCATGTGCTTTAATTGAATCTCTTCTATTTGCCATGATTTTTTTACTGTATTCAATTTTTTTAGTGTTGTGGCATAACTAATTCGTGCTTGTTCAATATCGTGCAAAATTGATGCTTGTAGTGTCATGACATTGGCACGCTTTTGTGCGCGCATTGCCTTTGCTTCTGCAATCGCACCTTGATTTTGATTAAATATCGGTAATAACGCAGCGAAACTAAATCCCCATTTATTTATACCTTTATCCCAAGAGTACGCCGGTCCTAAATCTAAATCTGGATATTGTTTGGCAATTTCAAGTTGTAACGCATACTGGCTGGCTTCGTATTCAGATAACGACTTTAACAGATCAGGTCTTGTTAACAGTGTAGTTCGTTGCAAAGTTGCAAACGGAATAGATGAAAATCTTGGATGATGTTGGAATTCTTTAAATGAAAAGGAAAGAGAAGATAAAGCACTTACTGGCACACCTATATTTTCAGCCAAATCACTTAAAATTTTCTTTCGTTGCTCACGTGCTTCCTGCAATAAAATTGTATTACGAATAAAGTTGTTGTTGGTACGCATTAATTCCAGCGGTGTTAAATCGCCATCTGAAACTTGTTGTTTTACAATTTGCAAAATACTAAATTCATATTCAACCTGTTTTTCTAAGAGTGGAATACTTTTATTTACTTTGTATAAAGCCAATAAATTTTTGCGTATTTCACAACGTACTCTCCAAACAGCGATGATTAAATCCATTTTTGCAGCTTCGGATTGCATAAGAGCTTGATTAGTTTTAATCGCACGTTTATCCGCTGTTTGTATTTTCGGTAATAACGTTATATCGGTGGGAAATGGTGCCGAATAAGTTGATGAACTTTCGGCCTTAGTGGTAAATAAGAAATTTGGGTTGATGATTTCATTGGCTTTCTGAACCCCACCTTTAGTAGCTAACCATTTATTGTAAGCTGCATTTATTCCAGGCTGATAATAAATTGCTGCCATTGTTAAGGTATCGACATCCCACGTTGTTAGTAATTGATTATGTTGCGGTAAATTTTCTGAAATAAAAGCTTGTAAATTAGGGTCTTGAAAATTTCTTGTAGCAAGTTGTGCAGAAGAACTTTCTGCAGATAATGGCTCTGCTTGATAAGATGTACAGCTGATACAAGCTGTAAAAGCGAATATTAATATTATTAGCTTTTTTAACTGCAAAGCTATTCCCTTCTATTATTTTTATATCCCTAAAAAAAGAATAGACGAAAAATAGGAAAATACTTGGGTTCAAGCTGTCAGTTGCTGTCTTTCAGTTTCAGACCCTTCTGTTACTGTATCTGCTGAAGATGGTGTCAATGTTTCTGGCTCTTTTGCTGTTTCCTTTGCAATATTTGCAACAAAACTATTTTGATTGTTAGAAATAGTAGTTTTTCCACTTTTATCCATAACGCTAATAGTTGCTTTTAAAGTTTCGTTTTGAATATTATCTAGAACTAATTTACGAATATTGCTGTCATTAAAAAATTTATCCTCCTTTGAATTATTATTTAAAGTTGCATTTAAATTACCGTTCAAAGCAAATAATTCTACTAAAAGCTCATCAAAATATTTTTGTAATGGGTGTGGTTCGAGAATTCTTCTATTAGCGAAAAAACATAGTGCACAATTAAACATTAATTTAATAAAATTGAGTTGCTTACTAATATCTTCGCTTAATGCCAAACTCATACTTAATGTTTTGTTTAATCTAGCAACTTGCTCCGATAAAAATTCAACTACAAATTTAGCATCATAAAATAAAGCGTCAGATAGATATTTATTAATTGCCTCATAACACACTGCATTTACATTATCATCAATATAAAAATGAATCGCTTTATCTAAAGCAATAATAGCCTGCATAACTAACTCGGCATGGTTATAATTTTCATTACAGTTAATAGTGCTAACATTAATCATTACAAAATCAAATAATTCATAGTCCGCTGCTAAATTTTGAAAAATTTTAGAATCATATTTAGTTTGATTTAGAGACATAAGTGACAGGGTATTTTGTAATTGTAAACTGCGTTTTTCCCGAAATTCTAAGGTTTGGGATAACAATGAGCGAGCTAATAAATTAAGTATTTCACGTGCATTTTTTTGCTGCACTTCGTTTTCTCGCTCCGAGAGACAATAATGAATAAATGCTAAATCGATACTACTAAATCTTTTATAGCCATGTTTTTCTTCGCCTGTTCTACAAGCAACATATTGTTCTACTGCTACTGGAAATTTTTTATCGAGTAAGATTTGAACTGCTTTTAAGTCTTGGATATTCACTGCTTTACATAAAACATTTTCTTTTTTTGAAGATAGTTTATTAGGATTGAATTCATAATCTGGTATAAAACTAGAAACTTCGTGCTCATGTTTTAATTGAATGTTTAATAATTCTTCTAATTCTTGAGTTTTTTTTGCTTCAATTAACGTAATCATTCCATCAATAATTCTTGGCATATGCACATCCTCTGTGATTTTTCTATTTTTGAATTTTAATTATAGTAATTTTTTTATTTTTGTTTGAATGTGCTTCTATTTTTTAAAATCATTTTGAATTAATTACCAAATTTGTTTTAATCCTATCTGAAATGAATACAACTTTTATTAAATTAAAATAATGCAATTACCTGAATATATTTTCTTAGAAATCAAAACCACTGGTTGCACTCCTACCATCGATAAAATAGTAGAAATTGAGTTTTATCACGTCATTGATCAAATAGTAGTAAAACATAGCAAATTTACTGTTAATCCTGAGGTTCCTATTCCGCTTTCTATTCAGCAATTCATCAATATATCTGAAGATAATGTGAAAAAAGCGCCATTATTTAAAGATATTTGTAATGATTTGG
>CAZYCO010000023.1:15994-21989 GCA_964645885.1 uncultured Gammaproteobacteria bacterium | reverse complement strand
TCTGAAAAATAAAATGATAGTGATGCATAACGCTAATTTTAAATATGCTTTTTTGAAAAACGAAATTAAGCAGTGCAGCATTTCGTGGCGCGCAAAATATGTTTGTATTAGCAAGTTAGCGCAGGAACTATTTCCAGAGCAGCAATTTCTAACATTGAATGACTTATCAAAGCATTTAAATATCGCTCAATCAGCTCAAAATAATGCTTATTTATTAAAAGAATGTTTTATAACGTTACAAAATCATGTTTCAGAAGCCACATTTGCGATGACTTTAAATAATCTTATTAAACAGCAAAAAACACCTACTTATTTGAATCCTGAAACCTTAGAAAATATACCGCAAACTTCTGGTGTTTATTTTTTTTACGGGGATAAAAAAATTTTACTTTATATTGGAAAAAGTAAATCGTTAAAAACTAGAATACTTTCTCACTTCAGTAATGCCACTAGCGATTACAAGGAATTGAAATTAAGCCAACAAATTCGCTCGATTGATTGGAAAGAAACTGCAGGAGAATTAGGCGCGCTGCTTAAAGAAGCGTGTGCAATCAAACGATTAAATCCAATTTTTAATCGACGTTTACGCCGAATAAAAACGCTATTTACTATTCAAGCCAATCTGTCAGCAAAAAATTATATTGAACTAACAGTTGTGGCGTATGACAAGTTAAATACCAGTGATTTTGCGCATTGTTATGGCTTATTTAAAACCAAGCAAAGCGCGATTGAGCAATTAACGCTGTTGGTGAAAGAACATCAACTTTGCCCTAAGTTATCTGGCTTAGAAAACGCTAAACAAGCTTGTTTTTCTTATCAATTACGCCGTTGTCACGGTGCATGTATCAACAAAGAACATGCCGATAATTACAATTCACGTTTATTAAATGCTATTCAACCCATAGGTAATTTACTTTGGCCCTACGAAGGAAGAATTGCAATTAAAGAAACTTGCGCCCATACCAATAAACAGGAATTTCATTTAGTTGAGCGTTGGTGCTATTTAGATACGCTTACATCCGAAGCTGAAATAAAACATGCAGCGACTAAACATTATCGCGCTGATTTTGATAGAGATATTTATAAGATATTGGCGCAATTTTTAACGCGCAAACCAAAAGAAATTGAGATTATTCATTTACCTTCCGCTAATTTTTCATTGTAAAATAGTGTAATTAGAACATAGTCAACTCAAGGATGCAGTTATGGAATCAATCGGCCAATGGTGGATGTGGATAGGCTTTTTTATTCTAGTCATATTTGTTTTAATCATTGATCTATTCATCATGGGTGGGGCTCGATCTCATCGAGTATCAACAAAAGAATCGTTATCTTGGTTTTGTGTATGGATAGCAGTTGCTTTATTTTTTAATTTACTGCTGTGGTGGTATTTACAACATGATTTCACTATCGAAATTGCCAATCAAAAAGCACTTGAATTCTTTACAGGTTATTTAATTGAAAAAGCGCTGTCTGTAGAAAATATGTTTGTATTTTTGACTATCTTTTCTTATTTTTCTATTCCACCTGAATACCAACGTCGCGTTTTAATTTATGGTGTGTTAGGCGCAATTGTGATGCGCATGATTATGATTTTGGCTGGTTTATGGTTAGTCCAGGAATTTCATTGGATTTTATATGTATTCGGCGTGTTCTTGATTATTACTGGTATCAAGATGTTAATTTTTGCTGATAAGAAAATCGATTTAGATAAAAACCCACTGTTAAATTGGATGCGCAATCATTTAAAGATTACTCGTGAATTACATAAAGAACATTTTTTCGTACGTCGTAACAAAGAGCTATACGCTACTCCATTATTTGTTGTTTTAGTTTTGATTGAATTCAGCGATTTAATATTTGCAGTAGATAGTATTCCCGCTGTTTTTGCGATTACAGAAGATCCGTTTATTGTTTGTACCTCAAATATTTTTGCCATTCTTGGTTTACGCTCAATGTATTTTTTATTAGCGAACATGGCCGAGCGCTTTCATTTATTAAAATATGGCTTAGCAATTATTTTGTTATTCGTAGGCAGCAAAATGCTATTAGCGCCTTGGTATAAAATTTCTGCATTTCATGCTTTAGGTATTATTGCCGTGATTTTAGTCACCAGCATTTTGTTAAGCTTAAAACAGAAAACCAATTAATTTTTGTTATTTAACAATTGCTTGATACTGTGGATTTCTTGATAAATTTGCTCCAGTTGCGACTTGCAAATTGCAGCTGCATTTTCTTCATTTTTTTCACTTTCTTCTTCTTGAATTTTTTGCATCGAATTAACAATTACACCAATCAATAAATTAAAAATTGTAAAAGTCGTTAATAAGATAAATGGTACAAAAAATACCCAGGCATATGGATAAGTTTGCATAATGTTACGCACAATATCCGGCCATCCTTCTAAAGTCATAATTTGAAACATTGAAAAAAATGATTTTTGTAATGAACCAAAATATTGGGGAAATTGCAGTGAAAAAAGTTTAGTTGCCATTACCGCTGCCATATAAAGCAGCATCAATAAAATACCTACGACGGATATCATTCCTGCTAAGGCATCAAAAAAGCCTTTTATTACCAATCTAAACTTAGGCACCATTGAAAATACCCGTAATATTCTCAACAGCCTCAACATTCGAAGAATAGAAAAATCAAGCAAGCTTGGTAGTAACGATAAACCTACCACTATCGTATCAAAGTAATTCCAGCCATTTTTAAAAAACTCTTTTCTGTAAGCAATTAATTTTAAAATTAGTTCCAATGTGAAAATTAAAAGAATAGCGAAATCGACTTTATATAACGTATTGTTATACGGTTCAATTGCAGGAAACGTTTCTGCGCCTAATAAAGCAGCGTTAAATAAAATTAAATATAAAATAAAGTTTTGAAAAACTTTACTTTCAACGATTCGTTTTGCAGTAGCCGTCATATTTACATTCCAAATTATTGTTCAGAATTTTTTTTAGTTAACCATAAACTTGCAATGATGCTAATTAAAATAATAGAAGCAATTACGGCAAGCGCTTGAAATGCAGATATTTTGAACCAAGGTGCAATTAACATTTTAGTACCAACAAACATCAAGACCACTGCCAAACCATATTTTAATAAGTGGAAACGCTCTGCCATATCTGCCATTAAAAAATACATTGAACGTAAGCCTAAAATAGCAAAAATATTTGAAGTAGCTACGATGAATGGATCATTAGTAATAGCGAAAATTGCCGGAATACTATCAACAGCGAAAACTAAATCACTCAACTCTATAAATATCAAAACAATAAACAATGGCGTTACATAAAGTAGATTGTTTTTTGTAATAAAAAATTTCTCTTGATGTAATTCTTTGGTAATTCGTAGGTGGCCTTGTAACCAACGCAACAGTGGATTATTTGATAAATCATTTTTTTGATTAGCAAATATCAACATTTTAATTCCAGTAAAAATTAAAAATACGCCAAAAATATATAAAATCCACGCAAATTTATTAATTAAGATTAAACCTAAATAAATCATAATTAAGCGCATGATAATTGCGCCCAATACACCGTAAATTAATACGCGGCGTTGATATTCTTGAGGAATAGCGAAATAAGAAAAAATAGTTAAAAACACGAACATATTTTCAACAGACAGCGATTTTTCAATTAAATAACCAGTAAAAAATTCAATCGCTTTTTGATTCGCAATATTTATTGATGTTGTTTGCTGTAAATACCACCAAAATCCCAAATTAAATAACAGCGCAACAATAATCCAAACAATGAACCAGGTTAGTGATTCTTTGGTGCTCACTTTGTGCGCTCGACCACCAGCAAAAACAAATAGATCCACAAATAACATCACAGCAACAATAGAAAGGAAAATTAGCCACATCCACCACTGTGTTACTGCTTCCATTTATTAATATCCTTTTTCAATAAAAAGTGAAACTTTAGCATTTACGTTACGTTGTTGCATAAATCTTGTTGGATATTTTTGTCATCCCAGAAAGGGCGAAGCCCTTGTCTGGGATCCAGTTACAGTGCAGGTTTTTTCTGGATCCCGGCTCGCGTATTGCTTCGCAATACTTGGCCGGGATGACAGCATAGATGATTTACGCAACAACACACATTTACTTTAAGGATTACAAATTGGGCAATGCATTGGATCGGCGAATTCCAATTGATCGTCTCTTGGTTTTAATTCTTTGTAATCGCACTTTAAACAATTTAAAACCTTGTATCGACTTAATGTCGTTTCACTTTCGCAATCTCTACATTTTAAAAAACCTTGAACCGATCTTTTACCAAACCCTGGCGTATTGCATTCTGGGCAATGCGTTTTAATCCGCTCTACTAATTGCGCAGCCAAACGCTCAATTACAGTCATACGTGTTGGATTACACATCGCACGCATATCAGTTTCTAGTTGTACAACACTTGATTGACTAAAAGCTGCTGTTATTGCTTGGTTTAAAGTTGATTCGTCCATTACGCCTTTGGCAATAATGTGATCTGAATCAACAGCCCGAACAACAACAGCATGAGAGGGGAACTTTATCTTTTGTAAAAATACTTTATCGACTTCAGGCGTCGAAAGTTTGCAATAAGCATAATTAGTGTCAGTTGTTATTTCTGATTCCAAGATAACAAGATCATTAATTAAATCGACGAAAACTAATAACTCGGTGGCACCTGGCACAAAATGCAAAGTTGGATGCGGCCCAAAACTGCCCTCACTTGCGATTGCATAATCATAACCATAATGTGAAGCCGCATATTTAGCTTTTAATAGAACAGTTTCATAAGCTGTACCTTTTCTAGTTACAGTACCGGTAAATGTGCCAAATTGATCAGTATCAAAATTATCTGGCACAACTATTCTGCAATTTAATTGCTGTTCAAAAGCTGGAGCAATTACTTTTTCTTTTTCATGCTTGGTTGCAATGATCACAGACTTGTTTTGATAATTCATATGGGTTCCATAACAGGTTCAATTACATTTAATTTTAACCAACCGCCATCAAATAATGATTTGACCTGTGGATGTTTATCTAATATTTGATTCACTAGTTGTTGCTTTGCATATACAACTACTAATAAACGAATAGGCTGATGCTGCAATTGATTTTTGAAAGAAATGCTTTGCAATGGCAAGCCAAATTTTAAATCACTTAGATTGCCTTCCATCACGCCAATCTGTGCAACTGGATTATGAATCAATTTATTACCACTACCGTAAACTGAAGGTTCAACTGTAGAAAAATAGTATTGAGCATTAATCCAATGCGCAACAATTACTGGTGCGGTAAAAATGGATTCTAAAATTGAGCCATCTTGATCTAACGCTGGCTCATATGAATGTAAAAATGTACGGCGTTTTAAATTTATTCCTTGGGTAATTCTTCTAGGCCCAACGATGATCGCAGCATTATTAATTAAACCTAGTTCAGGAATCGTTTCCGCCCAATTGGTCTGCCTAGAATAAACATCGTAGTCTTCAGGTAAGTCTTTTATTCTTTCTTGACGTAAATCATTGCATGCTTGTTTTAAGTCAGCTTTTAATTTTTGTAATTGTTCCGCTGATAATAAATTTTTATTCAGTAACTCAACATGATCACTAGTCGTATGATGACATCCAGCAATAAAAATTGTTTTTTCAGGTATCTCAATGCCTCTATTGGCTAATTTTTCTAACCTTCGCATCATTCAAAACATTACATACCAACAAGGCATTTGGAATACCACCATTACCACCGCAGGCACCACAATCTAAGCTAGCTTTAAACGGATTATTGTCTGCTTCAGCTTGATGACCACAAAACAAAACAACTTCTGCAAAATTTTTAGTTAAGCCAATTGTTTTTAATAACTGCTCAACACTTAATGCGACACTCTCATCATTAAATCCTAGCATTCTAAAATTTTGCGAAGTGATTTGTTTTTTTATTTGCGATGAAGATGAATGAAATACCTTTTTTTTTTTGCGATTAATTTTATTTGGAAAGCTGGTT
>CAZYCO010000023.1:13963-15910 GCA_964645885.1 uncultured Gammaproteobacteria bacterium | reverse complement strand
TCATTGACAGAGAAAAATTATTAAAAAATTTATTTTTAACCGCTTTAATTTCAATTAATTTATCAGGACATACTAATGCTGGACACTGTAAAAAGGTTTTGTGGCTGGCTTCATTTTTAAGCGCAAAGATAAAACCAAAAAATCCTGCAAAACCATAGGTTTGATAATTTGTTATTTTTTCCAAATGTCGTCTTAATCCTTCGGAACGGGTATCAATACAAAAAACCGCTTGAACAAAAGGCTTGGAATTGTTTGTTTGATTAGAATTTAATCTTGCAACTATTTTTTGTTGTAAAGGTTGATGTATTGATAGCTCATAAGCGTGCTGCCAAATAAATAATAAATCGATCGCTTTTAAGTTTGATACAAACTCTTTAGTCGCCCCTTCTTTAACATTCAAAAAGAATTCTAAAAGTTTAAGCGGCATTTTTTTTAATTGAAAAACAGGATGTAACGAATGGCGTGACATATACAAAAGATCATAACAAAGCCAAATTACAACCAGCATTTCAACAGATGCTTTATGGTTAACAAAAGGATTATTAGGATGATTTTCTAACCATTTGATAAATCCAGCCCAACCCATTATTTCAACAACAATAAAGCTAAAATAATCTGCCAATTCATCTTGATTTAAAGCTAATTTTCTAGCTAAAAATTCAATCGCGCTGTTTAAATCCTTTGGTAACTGCGCACAGATTTGTTTTAAATTTGAATCTGAGTCTACAAATTTGTGCCAGGTTAAAAATAAATCTTTATTGCTATCAGCTAATGCCCAACTAGCTTGGCCATCATCAAAAAATGAAGATAAAAATTCGATCACTTTAGGCTTTATGAAATCAATTTTATTTGGATCAACAAATAATTTATCTTCAAAAATAGTCTGATTCTGTTCAAGTTGCTCTAACTTATTCTGAAATGTGTGAGAAGATAAATGATCATATAAATATTCGGCTAAACCATTTAATTTGTTTGGTGTTAAAAAATCTTCTATTGCTTGATTCAATTCACTGGAAGAAATATGTCCTTGCTTAAACAATTGATGATAATCAGAAAAATACAGCGCGCCTCTAACTTGTTTAAACTTATTAATTTTTGTTATCGCATCCTTTATTGAAAATTGAGTCAAATTCCAAAGTGGGTTAATGGAAGTAAAACTGTATAGCGGCCAAACTTCCGGAATATGATTTTTTGCATACTCTATAGCTGATATCATGCTAAAACCTCACTACTGTAATAATTGAATAAGCGGTGTTGGAAATATGCCATTCACCAGATTAAAAATAATTGCTGATATACAAATAACATGCGTTGAGAAAGATAAATTAGCTTGATTTGCAGCAAGAGCATGACTGGAAAACACATAATCTTGAAAAGCATGAAGTATGACAATCGCAAGTAGCACTAAAGCGATAGCAAACAAAATACTCATTAGCGGGTGAGAAGCCAATAAACCAAGAATAATTAAAAATTCACTTATGAAACTAGCTGTACCAGGTAAGCCAATCAATCCAAATAAAAGAATTAAGATATAAATGCCTTTAATCGATAAAGTATTATTAATTTCATCTGGTTTTTGTTTGAGATTATTACTCCCGAACAAAAAATAAAGTGCAACGAAAATAAATGTTGCATTTAATAGCTGGAATCCTGCCGCTAATTTTCCTATTCCTTGATTTAGCGTTATACCAATCGAAATAAAAAACAATTGCGACAACATCAGTAAGATAAACAATTGTTTTATTTCTTTAGGGCGATTTGCGCATATTAAAGCGAAGATAAAAGCAAGAATTGAGAGCAATATCGCAAAACTAGATTGATAAAGGAAAAAGATAGTGTTGGCAAACAACAAGGCAACGATCAAACTAACATTTCTATATTGGCTTAAGTAATTATTTAAATAATCACCTGTATTTCTTAAAGGTTGTAATAACCATTTACGGTATG
>CAZYCO010000023.1:13697-13947 GCA_964645885.1 uncultured Gammaproteobacteria bacterium | reverse complement strand
TGTTTGTTCTAAATTTAATTTGTTATAGCTATATTTAAATACTTTCTGCTTCATAAAGCGTAGCGAAAACAGTAAATAAACCATTACAAATAATGCCAATCCAAACCATTGCCAATTACTAATTTCAACAGATGCGGCAATTAAATGATTGTCTATAAATTCTTCAAATAAATTTAAAGAGAATTGATATAAAACTGTTAATAAAAAAAACAACGATAATGCAATTAGTTTTATCAGGATTGATGTTTGT
>CAZYCO010000023.1:12370-13678 GCA_964645885.1 uncultured Gammaproteobacteria bacterium | reverse complement strand
AAATAAGTGATAAATAACTTGAGTTAAAGTAAAAACAATAAATAGATCTAGTAATGGCTGCGGCTGAGTTTGCATTGCCATAACTGGTATGATGAACGTGCAAGCAATTATTAGTGCAAAAGAAAATTTAAAAAATGATCTTTTTGTAGTTTGAGTAGAAATTTTATCAGTAATTGAAAATATATTGCCGGCATTAAGAAAGGAAAATGCTTTAAACAAACCATGCGTTATTAAGTGAAATAATGCTGCAATATAACAACCTAAACCACATTGCATCACCATATAGCCCATTTGCGACATGGTTGAGTATGCTAATTGTTTTTTAATATCTGATTGCGTTAAAGCAAAAAAACTTCCAAAAAATAATGTAATCATACCTACTAAAAAAATTACTTTATTTAGTAGAACGGTAGCCATTAAACCAAAACTCAAACGCGCCATTAAAAATCCACCTGCATTAATTACACCTGCGTGCATTAATGCAGACACAGGTGTTGGGGTTTGCATGGTGTCGGGAAGCCAGATATGAAAAGGAAATTGTGCTGCTTTAGTCATAATTGAAACAAAAACTAAAGCTAAGATTATTTCTTGAATTGGAATCGCCAAATTAAATATGTGGATTAAATGGATTGTAGGTTGAGCTAATACACTAAATTCACTCGCACCAAAATAGGTATAACAAAGTGCGACTGCGAGCAAAAATGAAACATCACCAACACGATTAATGCAAAATTTCTTTTTTGCTGCGCGATTTGCATTTGAATCAAAATGATAATGGTTCAGTAATAAGTAGAGATTTAGTCCTATGAATTGCCAACCGATAAATGTAGTTAAGAGATTACCGCTAAAAACAAAGAATAAAACTGAAAATACCACTAACCAAAGCTGAATAATAAATCTATTTCTTCTTATATCTGATTGTAAGTAGCGCTCTGCATAAGTCTGTACAATGAAATTTATAAAAATCACTAATAAAGCAATTGAAAATACTAATCGATCAAATACAAATGAAAGTTCAAAGTTTAAATTTTGAAAGGTGAATACTGTAACACGGGCGATCTCTTGTGTTTGGGATAAAAGTAGAAAGAAAAGTACCGCACTTAATAACAAGTGCGGACTTAAACTTAAAATTTTTTTAATTTTATATGATTTATCGAAGGTTACTTGTTCAAAAGGAATAGATGGATAGATATTACTCAAAACACAGCCCTCTTCTCATTGCATTCAAAAGTGGCCGGTATATTATCGAACCAAAAATATCATATGAAATTTATTATTTTTAACAAATACATCAGGAATAAATGATAT
>CAZYCO010000023.1:6507-12302 GCA_964645885.1 uncultured Gammaproteobacteria bacterium | reverse complement strand
AGTGTGACTATCGCTGCTAAAAAACTACATATGACCCAACCTGCGGTATCAAATATTCTCAAACAATTAGAAGATTATTTTGATTGCAGGTTAATAGAAGTTGTACGAAAGAAGTTATCTTTAACCGAAGAAGGGCATAAGCTCTTAGATTGTGCACAACAAATTCGAACAATTATTGATAACACCAAATCAGAAATTAATTTAATTCACGGCATTATTGCAGGGCACCTTCGTGTTGCAACCGTTTCTACCGCAAAATATTTTGTCCCTCGATTATTGGGTGCATTTAAAAATCTTTATCCGCAAGTACACATTGAACTTACAGTGAAAAATCGTGAGCAAATTATTTCTAGATTGGAACATAATCTTGATGATTTCGTTATCATGAGCCAGCCACCTGAACTCAACACTATAGAGAAAGCGGATTTTTATCATGATCAATTGGTTGTAGTTGCAAGTGTGCAGCATCGACTGGCAAATAAAAAAAATATGTCATTAAAAGATTTAAAAGACGAAGCTTGGCTAATGCGAGAAAAAGGTTCGGGTACACGCATCGCTATTCAAAGTATTTTTAAAAAACACCGCCTGCAACCAAATATTACGATGGAAATTGATAACAACGAATCAATTAAACAAGCAGTAATGGCAAACATGGGTATTTCGATCATTTCAAAAAAAAGTATCGAATTAGAACTAGCCACTAAGCATATTAAAATTTTAGATATCCAAGGTTTCCCTATTCAATACAAATGGTTTTTAGTAAAAAATAAACAAAAGAAATTAAGCCATGTTGCATCAGAGTTTCATAAGTTTGCTTTATCTCATCCTGATTTGGCTAGTTTTTCAAATCAGAATATCAAGGCTACAAAAAGGAAGTTACGATGATTCGATTTCATAAATTTAGTTTAATTATTGTTGTTATTGCTTTACTCATTATTCTACTAAGCGGATCAATTATGAGCCATGTAAAAGAACCTGATTTTAAAGTGCTTAAAGAAGAACAGAACATTCAAATTAGAGAATATGTTCCAATCATAGCAGCAGAAGTAATAATGAATGGCGAACGTGATAAAGCTATTAATAGTGGTTTTAAAGTGTTAGCTGATTTTATATTTGGCAATAATACAACTAAAAAAGAAATCGCAATGACTGCACCAGTTATGCAACAACAAAATGAAAAAATTGCAATGACAGCACCGGTCATCCAACAGCAAACCAATCCAAACGAGTGGAAAGTTCAATTTGTTATGCCAGCAGATTACACAGTAGAAAATCTACCTACTCCAAATGATCCGCGAATAAAAATTATTAGTATTCCGAATAGAAAATTTGTTGTGATTTCTTTTTCAGGATTAAGCACTAAAAAGAACTTAGAATCGCATTTAAAACAATTACAAGATTATGTTGCAGTTCATCGTTTGCAAATTACAGGCGAACCTGTTTTTGCCTTTTATAATCCACCTTGGACACTGCCATTTTTAAGACGTAATGAAATTATGTATCAGCTAATTAAATAATTTTTTATTAGATTAAGCTTTAATTCTCGAAGCGATTAAGTCTCTCTTAATTATTTTTAATTAAAATATAATTTTATTTTTGAGAGCTTAATCATGCTGCCTGAGAAACGTCTTCTAGATGATACTAATTCCATAGAAGTTGATATTGATTTAGATAATATTAACGAAAACACTTTTGCTACTCATATCCACTTTGTACCAATCGAAGATTTTGATCGATACACACCAAAACAGGTATTTGATCTTGGGTTAATTGAAAAAGAAAAAGTTAACAAAATCTATCGTAAGATTTTGGCTTATTGCGGTATACGAGCTGATTTACTCACCGATGCTTACAGCAAAGCCTGGCGAAGCTTTAGTAAGCGACTACAAAGTAAGCGATCAAAAACTAAAAAAAATAAGAAATTAGATATTAAAGACGCTTATGGCGCTTTTCTTAAGGCCTACGCACAACTCAAAAATACATTATTAAATATTGTAGACACATACCCTAAAAAGAAAAACACAAGAACTAAAAAATTACGTTTGACTATTAGCAATAATAACAATGACAGTTATTCAAATATAAATACAACTGCTAATCAGCCTCATGAATTTGCTATTCGACGTCATGAGTTAATTCTTCAACCTAATGAATTAGCTATTCAACCTATTCCTATGCAAACAGTAGATGTTATGTCGTTCTTGAAATTGCTAACGGATGATTTTGAAATAATACTGTCTCAATTCGTAGAAAATAATTCTGATACTTTTTTTAGTGCAATTATCAATCAAAATATAAATAGTTTAGGTAATTATCTAGAGAATCATGATTATAGTGCAGAAGAAATTGCACAAGGAATAAAACTTGCCGGTAATTTAGCTTTCAATAGCGGTGAAAAACTATTAAGTATCTATTATTTTCTTTTTTTGTTACCAGAACTAAATTTAACACCTCAAGAAATTATTCTTTCTGTATTAAATGCATCAAAAGAAAATTCGTTATCGCTTCAAGTAAAACTCAGTATGTTCGATAGTACGGAACTGATGATTAATCATTTAATGAATCAAATTATGCAAAATCAATGTGCGTCTCTTTTAGAACTACAAGAAAAAGTATTTTCGGCAAATACAAACTATATGCAGCCTCTGCAAAGTTGTGTGCAATTAATCAAAAAATTTATTGAAAAAACACTGAGCACATCTTTGCAAAATACTGATCAAATTACGCATACAATTAGCAACGCCAAAACGTCAGTTTGACATCAAGCTTTTTTCGCTACGACACTTGTTAATTCTAATGATGGATGAGGTCGTGGTGAAAAATCAGGTGGATATTTATGCCACGGATGCCCTGCTTTACCCATTGCATAACCGCGATCAAATAATTTTCTCATGTAAGCATTATCAAATGGTGTTTTTGCTTTTTCTTTGAAATCTGCAGGAATATAAACCAAGTTATAATCCACATGATCGCGCTGGGTGTATGCATAAAGACGATATAAATCACCAATACCTTGCGATTTTGTTAACGAATCAATTGCACGAACGGCAATATATCTAAGTTTTGGCTCAACATATTCCCATTCACCAAATACTTTTTGATTACGAATAATATAAAGTTTGCGAGGACGATGTGGTACATCGATCATCTGGCCATTAGTTGCAAATGGTTGAATAGCATTTTCATACAACATCACTTGCGCTTCGATACCGCCATCAACATGCATTTCATTATAAAGCTGACCACCTGCTTTTACGGTAAAGTATTGCGGTGGGAATGAGGCAGGCAATGATGCTGATGCTAGCAACACTTTATGAAATAACTCTAATGCACCAGGTTGATTACTATTTGCAATTGCCCCCATATCCCAAATCACTAAGCGTTGAGCATTAAGTTGTGTGGTACCAACTAATAAGCGACGCCCTTTTCTATGCTCAGCTGCAATACGCTGCAACATTTTTTGATCAATTTCTTTTTTAATTAAATCTGCTAAAGGTTCACTGTCTGCAATTGAAGGTAACGGTTCAATGTTGATTAATGCCATTAAGAATTGAGTGATGCTATGAATTTTGTAAATGCCTTGATCCGAAATTGTTGTATACACTTTTTTTAATTTGTCATCGTACTCTGAACCTAAAAATGCAAATGGCGCAATTAAAGCGCCCGTACTAATACCGGTTACGATTTTAAATGATGGTCTTGAACCTTCTTTTGACCAACCACATAAAAATCCAGCACCAAACGCACCATCTTTACCGCCACCTGATAATGCAAGACCACTCACTTCTGGTCTTAATTTTCCGCCATTAGCAGCTTTTTCTTCATCGAGTGCAGCCATGACACTTTTTTGTAAATTTTTATTAAAGCTATCGCCCCAAGCACGAACATTTGGAAAATCAGGAATTTGAACTTCATCTTCATATTGAGGTGGAGGTGGTTGATAGCCTGGTAATACACGGGCACAACCTGAAAAAAAAAAAAAAAAAGAAAAAATAAATAGGATTAGAATTTTTCGCATAAAAAATTTTTACATTCCATTAAATCAATTTCAAAAAAAAAGAAATTTATGTTGTATTCTTTTCTAAATAACAAATTATCTAATCTTATACCAGAGTGCCATACTGCTATAAATAACTTATTTTTTTCTCAATAAAAAGGATAAAACTATGCTACAAACACAACAAACTGAAAAAAAACCTGAGAAATTTATTGTTGAAACGCTTACTCATTCAGTTTCGCAAAAATTTAGTAATTGGCATCTGCAATTACAGTTAAAAAAAGATCTTTGTGTTGGTCATCATTCTGAATTAAGCAATGATGAAAAAGAAAAAATAACCAAGATTGTGGATTCACTTACGACAGGAATAGAGAAAGTTAACGAAAACCTTACAAAAATCAAAGAAGTAAAAAAGTCTAACCTTGCCTCTGATAAAAAAAACAAAACTAAAGTATTTCGTTTTAAAGAAGATAATCTATTAGTAGAAGACTTTGCCGCTGATAACAACAACAATAATAATGAACAGCGTAAGCCTGTTGCTCGTACATCAGCTCAAGATACGTTTTTCTTTTCACGCAAACAAGTAATTGTTAATCAAGCTAACATTGTTACTGAAGCTATCGGTTCATCAAAATTGGAAAAATTTTATCTCACAACTTTAAATACTCTTGATCAATTTTCAAAGCAATGTGAAGAAGCTGTTGTTAATTTGGATGAAAATATTCTTAGAGAAAATAATAATAATGAAGCTCAAGAATTGAAAACATCAATATCAAACATACGCAACGCTTGTTTAAAGTTAAACCAAGAAGTTAAAGATGAATTCAAACAAAATTTTTATCCGAATATGCCAGTTGGTTCTGATCTCATTACTAATATTATTGCTATCAAGCGTGCTTTAACACGACTATCGTCTGGTATTAAATCATTTATTAGTAATGACACGACATTAATTCGCGATCAATTCATTACGCATCAAGATAAAACGAGTGAAGCAGATCAAGTTTGCAAAACACGTGTAGTAGATTGTATTACTGATCTTAAAAACAAAGCAGCTTTACTAGCGCAAACTAATAATAATTTTGAACAAGACTGCAAATTTACATTTGAAATACAACAAGCTACAGATAACCTAAAAGGCATCATGAAAGTATTATCAACTCAGCATAATGGACTGCCTGCAGAACTAATTTATCATGAAGGTCTTTTTAATTCGCATATTTGGTTAAGCATCAATATTCATGAAATGCTTAAACAAAATTTAGATTTGTTAAAAATCAGAGAAGAAGAAAATATTGCTGAAATGTCTGAAGATAGAAAAAATAAGAGAATCGCCGAAGTATCAAATAATATTGCCAAAACATTTTTAGAATTATCTGATTTAGACATACTAGATTTTCATTTTATGAAAACTGGAAATCCATGTTTATTCAGTCTTTCTCAACAAGCAGTAAATTTCGCGTTACAACACAATAATAATTCGGAATTGATGGCAGCATATTTACAATTAATTACCTGCTTTTCTTTAATTCATCCAGTTTTAAATTTGAAGTTAAATGACAGTATTGCAAAACCTGAAGATTTAGCTCCTCAATTAAATAAACTTTATTTAAATTTAAATATATTAAATAGAGATTTGAATAAAGTTGAACAAGCACTAACAGCAGTAGAAAAACAAACAAGTGAAGGAGAAACAACATTTGATATAGCAGTGAAAGCACAGATATCAGCATACGTTCAATTTTTGCAAAAAGAATTATCGACATTCTTACCTAAACTTAAACAAGCATTGCAGCAA
>CAZYCO010000023.1:0-6473 GCA_964645885.1 uncultured Gammaproteobacteria bacterium | reverse complement strand
TGCAATATTAACCTTTAACACAAATCAGTGGTAAAAGTTTTGCTACCTTGGTTGCTAATCCTGCAACATCAGCAGCTTCTACCACTGCACTGACATCTTTATATGCATCAGGCGCTTCTTCTGCTACACCACGTAATGAAATACTACGAATCAAAATGCCTTGTTGTTTTAATTGTGAAACTAAATCTTTTCCTTTCCATTGTTTTAATGCTTGATTGCGACTCATTGCACGGCCGGCACCATGACATGCAGAACTAAATGATTTTTGTTCACCTTGTTTTGTACCAACTAAAACATAAGAACTCGTTCCCATGCTGCCACCAATAATGACGGGTTGCCCAATAGCAACATAATCATTTGGTAAATCAGGATGTCCTGGACCAAACGCGCGCGTTGCGCCTTTACGATGTACAAATAATCGACGTTTTTCACCGTTAATTTCATGGCACTCTTCTTTACAAGTATTGTGAGAAACATCGTAAAGTAATTTCAAAAATATACCGGGGAAAAATTGCTGAAATACTTGCCGTGTAAAATGAGTAATAATTTGGCGATTCGCTAACGCGCAATTCATTGCAGAACGCATTGCACCTAAATAGGCATGCCCTAAATCAGATTGAATAGGTGCATATGCTAATTCGCGTTCAGGTAATCGAATACCTATACGCTCTGCTTCAATTGTCATTGAGCGTAAAAATTCTGTGCCAATTTGATGACCTAAACCACGTGAACCACAATGAATGCTAATAACAATTTCATTTTTATTTAAACCAAATTGTTTAGCAGCGTTTGGATCAAAAATCTCACTAATTTCTTGTATTTCTAAATAATGATTACCTGAACCTAGTGTGCCCATTTCATTTTCTTGTCTTTTTCTTGCTTGCGCTGAAACATGTTCAGGTAGCGCGCCTTTAATACAACCACGTTCTTCTATGAATTCTAAATCATCCCTATCGCCAAACCCTTGTTTTACAGCCCAACGTGCACCTTCACTTAACATTGCTGTCATATCTTTATTGTTTAAATGAATAGCGCTTTTACTGCCCACACCTGCTGGAATAGCTTTAAATAAAGCATCTGCGAGTAATTCTTTAACTGGTGCAATGTCGTTTTTTGTTAATCCTGTTTTTAATAAACGTACACCACATGAAATATCAAAACCGACACCACCTGCAGAGATAACACCATTTTGTTCCGGATCAAATGCAGCAACACCACCAATTGGGAAACCATATCCCCAATGCGCATCTGGCATGGCATAAGCATTACCTACAATTCCAGGTAATGATGCAACATTAGTAATTTGTTCATGCACTTTATCATCCATATCACAAATTAATTGTTCAGTTGCATAGATAATAGCTGGGACACGCATGGCACCCTGTCGCTTAATTTGCCAGGTATATGGATCTATTTTTTCAAATCGCTTTAATTCCATACCAAACCTCATTCATTGCTAAACATCAACGATGCATTGCGCAATCCATTGATTATTATTTTTTTGTTTTACCTCTAATTCAGTATAGGTCGCGCCTTTGACGTCTACAGCGAGTTGGTGTTTCAAATGATTAACTGCTTCACCTTTCATTCGTGCAGTTAAATGCAAATCATCGGTAATGGAAACTTCAAAATAACTAAACAACATTTTTCGAGTATCCATTTCATAAATAACTGCGTTTAACCAATCGACAAATAACAATTCAAGATCAGGTGCATGGCAGGAAATATAAATTTCATCGGAGGGATAAACTGTTTTTGGATCGCAAATTACTGCTGTTAAAGCAATTGCTGCATTTTCAAACGCTTGATTGATTGTTTGACCAAAGCCACGCACACCAACATCAGCATCATGAGAAAATAATTCATAGTCTTTATGAGACATGTTAGATGACATGCGTTCCTTTTGGCTCGCCTTGAACTTGCATCGCTTGATAATTGTATTTTTCAACTAAATCAGAAATATCTTCATCACTTACAACTAAAACAATTCCTGCTGCATCACCACGTACTGAACCTGCACCACAAATTTTTGCAGCTGCATTGCGTTGTTCGATTTCATGAATAAATCGTTGTACTTTTTCAGGTACAACACCAATTTTTTTCAGTAATTGATGATTGTGATTGACACTTTCTTGCAATAATTTCATATCGTGTCGTTGTAATGCTTGATCCATACTATTTGTAACTTGTGCGAAATCATTTAGTAATGCAGTTTGATTTTTCAAATACGCTGCTGCGGCATAAACACATTCACCAGTCGTTGCATCAGGTGTACCAGTGTTTACTAATAAAAATGAACGATCTGGAATTGGCCGCGCTTCTTTATCACCATCTTTTTGAAAGCGAATACAACCGCCATGCAGAATTAAATAAACATCAACACCACTGGAATGGCCATGCTGTACATTTTCAGCTTCCCACGCTAATTGATAGCAACTGTGTGAATCGATTTCTAGACGCGAAAAACTTGCAACACCATACATCACACTGACGACTGCTGCTGCCGATGAACCCATTCCACATCCAATTGGAATATTAGATTCAGTACGAATTTCAACACCACGTGGCAATTTCACTTTGCGATTATCAATGAAATGAGTAAATGCATATTGCAACAATTCAAATGGTTCTTTTAACACATCACGAATTTCATATTGGCCTTGTAAAAATTTTTGATATTTTTCTTTAATTCGAATTCTTAAATGCCGAAGCTCTGAAATTGTCATCGCTTGGTGATAACGAAAATTTCTCAAATTGAATAAAATATTTTTTTGAGTTTGGCGACTGATAGTAGTTTGAGTATAAAGATTAACTGCCATTGCTAACGCAGGATTGCCGTATACTACAGCATGTTCGCCAGATAAAATTAATTTAGCAGGTGTACGTACAACTAAACTTTGACGTTCTTGGGGCAAACTCATAACAAACTGAACTCTGATTGAAGAAATTTAGTTTTTGCGTTCGGTCCAGATTGCATTGAGGTTGATCTCCTATCATCACTTAATAAAAAAAGTATAACGAAGCGTATCTAGTGTGTGAATATCAAATTTGTCCCTTTTGAAAAATCTTGCTGCTTGTAAGCTCAAATCTGTTTTGTTATATAGCTTTACTTCCGAATCCAGGAGGAAAATTTGTTGAACGAATTACGAAATCCCAAGGATGAAATCGTCTCTTTTGATTCCGAACCATTAATTTTAGTTGATGAACAAGATCAAGAAGTCGGTCATCAAGACAAATTATCATGTCATACCGGCAACGGTATCTTACACCGTGCTTTCTCATTATTTATTTTTAATGATGCTGGCGAATTGTTATTACAACAAAGAAGCGCACAAAAATTACTTTGGCCACTTTTTTGGTCAAATAGCTGTTGTAGTCATCCTCGTCTTGGCGAAACAATGGAAAAAGCAATTCATCGCCGTTTACAGCAAGAATTAGGTTTCAGTGCACCATTGCAATATCTTTATAAATTTAAATATCAAGTACCTTATCTCGATATAGGCGCAGAACATGAGCTTTGCTCAGTTTATGTTGGAAAAAGTTCGGCTCCAGTACGCGCGAATGAAAACGAAATTGCAAATTGGCGCTACATTAGTGGCACAGCATTAGAAAAAGAAATGCAAGAACAACCAAATCAATTTACACCTTGGTTTAAATTAGAATGGCAACGTTTAAAACAAGATTTTCGTGATGTTTTGCAAGCATTAAACGTAAAGTTATAAGAGTAATTTAATACTCACAAACAAAAGTGTTCAGGGAGTGATATACATGGGAATTCCTTTAATTCAGACTTACCGCATTGGCAAATATCTTTTATCTAAAAAGCTGCGTGGCGAAAAACGTTATCCTTTAGTTCTAATGTTAGAACCTTTGTTCCAATGTAACTTAGCTTGTGCTGGTTGCGGAAAAATTGATTATCCTGAAGAAATTTTACGTAAACGCATTTCAGTAGAAGAAGCACTTGCTGCAGTCGATGAATGCGGCGCGCCTATTGTTTCTATTCCTGGTGGCGAACCTTTAATTCACAAAGAAATGGCTGAAATCGTTAAAGGAATTATTAAACGTAAAAAGTTTGTTTATCTTTGTACCAATGCATTGTTATTAGAAAAAAAGATTCATGAATATGAACCTTCGCCATATTTAACTTTTTCAATTCATTTAGATGGTAATCGCGAACGTCACGATGCATCTGTTTGTCGTGAAGGTGTATTCGATAAAGTAATCGAAGCAATCAAATTAGTAAAAAGCAAAGGCTTTCGCGCCAATATCAATTGCACGTTATTTCAAGGCGAATCACCAGAAGAAGTCGCAGAATTTTTTGATTATGTAACTGAGTTAGGAGTTGATGGTATTACCATGTCGCCTGGATTTAGTTATGAGCACGCACCAAGACAAGATTTGTTTTTACCACGCACTCAAACTAAACAATTGTTTAGAAACATCTTTAAGCATCAAGCAAAAAGCAAAAAACGCTGGCCAATTAGTCAATCCAGTTTATTCATCGATTTTTTAGCTGGTAATCAAACTTATGAATGTACGCCTTGGAGTAATCCAACTTACAACGTATTCGGTTGGCAAAAACCTTGTTATTTGTTGGTAGATGAAGGTTACGCACCAAGTTTCAAAGCATTAATGGAAGAAACCAATTGGGACAAATATGGCACTGGCCGTAATCCAAAATGCGATAATTGTATGGCGCACTGCGGTTATGAAGGCACTGCAATTAACGATACATTTGCAAGGCCATGGCAAGCATTAAGAGCATCAATTTTTGGTCCACGTACCAGTGGTCCAATGGCGCCTGAATTACCAATTACTTACGATCCTACTCAAGTACAACGCGTACCCATTACAACTAGTATTTCTATCGCAGAGTTAAAAGAGAAAGTATGACCACATCGATTAAAGATTTAATACATCACAAACGCTCTCAGCAATTTGAATTGTATGATCATTATTTAAATCATCAGTTATTAAATGTATTAAAAACTTTAGGTTTCGATAAAAAATATGTTCGTGCTGAAAATCAGTATTTATATGATCAAGATGGACAACGCTATCTCGATTTATTAAGCGGTTATGGTGTGCATTCTTTTGGACGCAATCATCCTAAGATCATTGAAGCCCTGAAAGAAACATTAGATGCGCAATTAGCAAATATGGTGCAATTTGATGCGCCATTATTAGCCGCATGTTTTGCAGAAAAATTAGCTAAATATTTACCTCCTTCTTTATCAAAATTTTTCTTTTGCAATTCTGGTACTGAAACTATTGAAGGCGCGATTAAATTTGCGCGTGCAGCAACTGGACGAGAAAAAATACTAGGATGTAGTTCTGCTTTTCACGGTTTAACGACTGGTTCACTAGCAATAAACGGTACTGAAAGTTTTAGAAAATCATTTTATCCATTAGTGCCAGCAGAACATATTCCATTTAATGATTTAGCTGCATTAGAAAAAGCATTAAAAACAAAAGAGTTTTGCTGTTTCGTGATTGAACCTATTCAAGGCAAAACAGTTGCAATTGTAGATAAAGATTATTTCGCTAAAGCATCTGCTCTCTGTAAAAAATACGGAACACTTCTAGTCATTGATGAAGTACAAACTGGCATTGCACGTACTGGTAAATTTTTAGCATTTCAGCATTGGGACGATGTTGATCCAGATATCGTTACAATGGCTAAAGCGTTATCAGGTGGTTTTGTTCCAGTCGGCGTTATCGCAATGAAACCGGAAATATTTGCGAAAACGTACACCAATATGGAACGCGCTGTTATTCACTCTTGTACATTTGGTCGTAACGATTTAGCAATGGCGGCCGGTATTGCAACGCTAGATTTAATCGAGGAACAAAATTTAATAGCGCAAGCAACTGAAAAAGGCCAAAAATTACTAACACGTTTACAAGAAAAATTAATGCCATTTGAAATGGTAAAAGAAGTACGCGGTAAAGGCATGATGATTGGAATTGAATTTTGCGCACCTAAAAGTCTTGGTTTAAAAATGGGTTGGGGTTTACTTGAGACAGCGAATAAAGGCTTATTCTGCCAACTTATTGTTATTCCATTGTTCAGGGATTTTAAAATGTTAACGCAAGTTGCAGGGCCAAATTGTCATGTCATTAAATTATTACCACCGATTACAATATCTGAACAAGATATCAACGATACAGTTGATGCATTCGAAAAAGTTGTAGCAATGGCACATCGTTTTCCTGGTGCAATTTGGGATTTAGGCAAAACATTAGTTAAACATTCGCTGAAAAAAGAACCTGCTTGAAATTTGATTTCTTCTATCATTCCAGTTCGGCTCTGTCATTCCTGCACTTGTCTGCAGGTGTTGTTGCATAACGTTATCGATGCTGTCATCCCGGCCAAGCAAGCGCAGCTTGCGCGAGCCGGGATCCAGAAAAAACTAGCATCAAAACTGGATCCCGGACAAGGGCTTCGCCCTTTCCGGGATGACAAAATGAAT
>CAZYCO010000022.1:21607-26909 GCA_964645885.1 uncultured Gammaproteobacteria bacterium | reverse complement strand
TTTTTTCAGCAACGTGTTCATAGTATTGCGCTAACTGTAATTTGGTGAGTTTAATATCAGGAAAAAATATTTTACTAGGATTTGAAATTTCCAATTTATTACTAGAAATTTCAGTTAGTTTTTTTTCTTGTTCGCGTTTAATTTCAATTGCTGGTTTATCTTCACGTAAACCTCTAAAAGAAGGAGCACGCAAACGTTTATCTTGTGTCCATTCACTAAATTGAATTTCTGCAATTAATCTTGGCTTCAACCAAGTAACATGACGTTGATTTTTTGGTGGATTGATAAATGGTGATTCAGTTTGAATGTATTTTTTAAAAATGTTTAATAATCTTGTTAAATCTTCATGTTTGAATCCAGTGCCAACTTTTCCTGCATAATGTAGATTATTTTGTTGATCATAAAATCCAACCAATAAAGCGCCAAACGCTTGGCGTTCACCTTGTGGCGCAGTAAAGCCAGCAATTACAAATTCTTGTCGTTTAATACATTTTACTTTTAACCAACTTTCATGCCGACCAAATAAATAGGGCTCATTGGCTTGTTTTGCCATTACGCCTTCTAAATGCATCGTACATGCTTTTTTATAAAACTGTTGTCCTTGTTTTGCGCCAGAAAAGTGTTCACTAAAATGTATTTGTTGTTTTAACTTTGATTGTTGTAATAACTGTTCTAAACGTTTTTTACGCTCAATTAGCGGTAAATTAATTAAACTTTCTTCATTCAATTGTAATAAATCAAAAATAAAATAATTTAATTGTTGCGGATTCTCTTTGCTTAAAGCATTTTGTAGTGATTGAAAATCAGAAACACCGTCATCATTTAATACAACTACTTCACCATCTAATAAAGCATAATCTGCAGCTATATTTTTTAAAGCATCAGCAATAGATTCAAATTTTAAAGTCCAATCATTATGACGACGTGTATATAAAGTAACGTTTCCTGCATTTATTTCAGCTAAAATCCTGTAACCATCGTATTTAATTTCGTAGATCCAATCTGCACCATTAGGTAATTGATCAACTAAAGTTGCAAGTTGTGGTTCGGGCCATTTAATAATTTTTGATGAAATTAATTTAGATTTTCTTTTGGATTGTTTTATTGGCTCTGGACTAGTTTGATCAATATCAAGTAATTTTCCGCTCATTACACTTTCTGGATAATGTTCAGTGACGTCTATTTCTTTGTTAGCTGCATCATCATTTAATTTACGTAATAACCATTGCGGTTTTTCCTTGTTACGTCCAGCGGTCCTAAATAATAACCATTCACCCTGTAATTTTTTACCGTGCAATTTAAACTTCAAATGGCCTTTTTCTAGGCTTTTTATTGGGTTTGGATCCAATGGTTCCCAAATACCGTTGTCCCAAACAATAACTTCACCACCACCATATTCACCTTTAGGAATAAAGCCTTCGAATTTAGCGTAGGCAAGCGGATGATCTTCAACTTCAACTGCTAAACGCTTGATGTCTGGATCAAGTGACGGGCCTTTAGGAATAGCCCAACTTTTTAATACACCATCAAGTTCCAAGCGAAAATCATAATGTAAACGTCTAGCAGCATGTTTTTGAATAACAAATTTTAACTGTGTGGATTTATTTTTATTACCAACTTTCCAAATTGGTTCAGGCGTAACATTGAATTTACGCTTTTGTTGATAATTTTTCGCTTTCATCGTTTTGAACTTGCTCGTTTAGTGTTTTTAGTTGTACGACGTTTAGGTGTTCGGCTTCGATGTATTGTTTTTTCATTTGCTGCTTCTTTAGGAATACTTTTTTTAAGTAATGACATTAAATCAATTACATCGGCAGTTTTTTTAGGTTGATAATCTTTTTCTTCAACTGCTTCTTTTAAGGCGGTATCGCCTCTACGTACTTTTTCTTCAACGAAATTTAAGAATTGTTCACGATAATCATCATGATATTTTTCTGGATGCCATTTCTCACTCATGGATTGAATGAGCTGTTTTGCCATCGTCATTTCTTTTTCATGCAAAGCTATTTTTTTAATTTCTTCATTAGACAAACCATAATCTTCTAGTCGTTTTAACTCTTGATTAAATCGAATAACTTCTAGCACTAATAAATTTTTTCTAGCAGCAACAGCTGCTAAATATTGATGGGTATGAATCACTACTTTAGTAATGCCAACTTTTCCAGTTTGTTTTAATGTTTCGAGTAGTAACACATATGCGCGTAAACCTTTTTTTTCTGGAATTAAGTAATAAGGTTTTTCAAATAAAATTGGATCAATATCTTTTTCATTGACGAATGCCAAAATATCAATGTTATGAGTGGATTTTTTACGAATATGTTCTAACTCATCTTCTGTTAAAACGGCATAAGAACCAGGTTTGTATTCAAAACCTTCGACAATATTGTCTTTTGATACTGGTTTTCCAGTAACTTTGTTAATACGTTCAAAACCAATGGGCGAATAATCACGTTTATCTAATAAATTTAATCTAATACTTTTATGTTGAACTTCTGCAGATTGTAGTGTGACTGGTATATAAACTAGCCCAAAATTTATATCACCTTTCCAAATTGCGCGTGCCATAATTAAATCCTTCACATTTACAAATGAATATTTAAATTATAGCTTATTAGAAAAAGCTTCGATGGCGTAGAATGTTCAATTTAAATAACAGTTAAATTGCTTCAATTAATATTAAATATTCAAATAATAAAAGGTGAATAATGTACATTCGTTTTCTATTAGGTTTACCACCTGTAACTGAATCCGTATCGATTTCAGAAAATACAAAACAGATTAAAGATACGTATAGAGCTATTTTAGGCTTAGCGCCTTCTGCTACTGATGAACAAGTGAAACAAAGGTATATGCAAAAATACTGTAGTTTAAAAGTTGGTTATTTTGCTAATAATAACCAAGAAACAAGTGAGGTATTGATAAGGTTGCAAATTATTCAGCAAGAATATGAAAAGTTTTTAGATAATCCTGATAACCAATTCTCTATATCTGAAAAATCTTTGCAGCAAGCTCAAAATAACTCGCGCGCTAATACTAAATTTATCAATGCTGCTAAGGCTAATTATTTTAATTTGGTAAAAGAAGCAGTGGCAGAAGGCGCAGATGTTTGTCATCGCCCAACAAAATCTACAGTTAAATTGCCAGACGCAGTGTGGTGGGCTTGTAAGCATAGTAATGTTGAAATGCTTCAATATTTATTAGCAATTCATGTGAAAAAATATGGTACATATGATTTCACACAATTTTTTCGAACACCTTATAAAGAAGAGCCTACCACTGCATTAAAAATAGCAATTGCAAATAGTAATCCAGGCTTAGTTAAAGCCATTATTTATTTCAATAGAAAATATGATGCATTAACAAGTATTTACGCCAGACAAATTGATTATTCGAATAAAACAATTTTCCCAGAATTGTATCAATGTAATGATCAAACTTTCGCTGTAGTACTAGATGCTATACCGCTACTTAAGAATATTCCAAATTTAGCAAATAAAAGTAAAAACAAAGCTCGTTTTTTAAACGATGCAATAAGTTATTTTTTTGTTTTAGATCAAGATCAACAATCAAAAAAAATAGTTAGATTATTAGCAATCATTAAAGCACTAAATTTAAAAGAAATAGAAGATATTAAACTTATCGTTCAGGATCTAAAGAAATTTTATGATGTTTATCCAAATGATTTTATAAATGAAGTATGTGTTCATTTTACACAGCAACAACAACAGCAAATTAAAATTCTATTAAATCTCAATATTAGTGTTACACAGCAAGAAAATAATCAGCAAACTCCAACACAATCAAATCAAAACCATCATCTATGGAAGCAGCCTCCTAATAGAATTAGAGCCAAATTTTCGTACATTAAGACTGATCATTTAAATAACAATAATAATAACAATCACAATACAATTGATTTAACTGAAACATCTGAAGAGCAGCCAATAACTTATAGTCAAGTTGAGGAAGAAGAGCTAAATTTAGCAGCTAATATTTTGTTATCATTAAAAAAGTAACGGAATGTTTTAATCTAATACTTCTTTTAATGCATCACTTAAACGATATCCTGCTAACACAAGTTGCTTAGCAGCTATGTCTTGACCTTCATTTATATAGTTTTTAGCTGGTTTTTGATTGAATGGAGTTTGATAAGCAAAGTTTTTCGCGATTTCGTAACTTTCTTTTGCCCATGATTTTGGTGATTGTTTTTTTAATTGTTTTTTAAAACTTGTTTTTGGATAGCGTTGTTCAAGTTGATGTGCAATCACTTTGATTTTTTCAAACGATAGTCTGCCATCAGAATAAAAATTTCGACGTAAACCTAAAGCGTCGTCCCACAATGCATGTAAATTGGGTGTTTGATAAAGAGGTAGTAAAAATAAATTCCCGCCATTATCCCCAAGCCGAAAATCTTTGGTAAATCGATTAATGCAATGCATAGGTTGATGAATATCACCAGTTAAATGCATTAAAAAACTTAATAATAAAGCTTTTTGCTTCGGATCAAGATCATCATCTTTTAATTTACGACTTATCATTTTCAATGCAGATACCACGTTAGGTGATTTGGCACGTTTAGTTTTTGTACCATCAGGTGAGTATGCTGAATTGATATAATGCCATTTATTCCAACGTCTATTTTTATTTTTTATTTCGTCAGGGAAAAAAGCAGCATGTAAATAATTATTCGTTTCTGGGAAATATTCACTTTTGGCCAAAGCAGTTTGTAATTTATTTTTTTCATCATCATTTAATTGATCAACTGCAATTTGAGCAATAATTAAATGATTGGTACGGTTCCAACACCAAGCAGTGTTTTGGGATAGAACAAAGAAAAGTGCAAATAGAATGAGAATATATTTTTTTAATTGATGTTGTATAAACATTATTTCTACTTCTTGTTCTTGTAGGGTGGGCAAAGAAGCGCAAGCTTCGTGCCCATCATTGTCTTGCGATATTTTTGGTGGGCACGCACTTCGTGCTTTGCCCACCCTACATAATCTTTGCAAAATTTAAATTATTGTTGTTATTACAAAACTACTTCAAATCCAATTGCCCAATAATATCTTTAGCCATATCACGTGCTTTAGGTCCTGGAATAACACCAAAATTTTTAGGGCCTATAAAATTAATGGCAAAAACATAAATTTCTTTGTCTTTTTGGATCCAGCCAACGAACCATCCAAGACGACCATTCACATCGTATGTGCCATCATTTTTTTCACCAAAACCACTGCCAGCTTTACCATACAATTTCCAACCATTAGATAAGGTTTCGACATATAAAATGTTCTTTGTCATT
>CAZYCO010000022.1:18569-21576 GCA_964645885.1 uncultured Gammaproteobacteria bacterium | reverse complement strand
GCTTGTTTGCTAACAGGTAATTGATCCAATAATAATTTTTTTAAGAAGGTTACTTCCTCTTCAGCAGATATCTTCATCGATGAGCTAAGCCAAGCATTTTGTAAGCCATTATCTTTACCTGGTTCACCGCTCATATCTTGATTGCCATAATCGAATTTTTTTAAATATTCTTTAATATCTTTCATGCCAATTTTTTTAAGAATTTCTTGTGAGTACCAAACAACGGAAAATTTCATCCATGAAGTAGGGTCTTGTGGTTGGCGCCAGCTAGGAAATGCACCATTGAAATCAGGACGATAATCAATTACTGGATGATGTTCATCAATCAAAATGCCTTTGTCATAACCCATTAAACTAGTGACAATTTTGAAAGTAGAAGCCGGAGAAACACGACGTTTACATTCTTTTTCATTAAAAACGGCAACAGGTTTGTCGCTATTTAAGGGATACATGATGAAGCAACCGCTGGTACCGCGAAAAAGTTCTCGATAATTTGGATCAGCAAATGCAGTGTTAAATAACACTAACGATAACAAAAATAACATCAACCTCATGTCAACGAACCTCCGTAAAAAATCATTTGCTATTTTTAGCATTTTTAAACAAAGAAGATAATAAAAATTTTGAGGATGATATTTTTAGCTTTAAACTGCCTTCGCTTTTTTTACACACGGAGGCCTCTATGAAAAAAGTAACACTTATGTCTGCAATCACTGCAGCAGTTTCTTTAAGTATTGCGGTAGCACACGCTGAAATAAATGGTGAAAAATGCACACCAATGAAAGATGGCAAAAACATTGTGAAAGCAAACAAAAATGATTGCCAAACTGCTAGCCATTCTTGCGCAGGTCAATCAAAAGCAGGCGATGCCGATGCTTGGATTTATGTACCAAAAGGCCAATGTGCAAAAATCAATAGCGGCGATTTAACTAATATTTCAGCAGATATCAAAGATAAACTTGAAGGCGTTTAATTAATTTATGACAACTTCGGACCTTTTCATCGGTATTGGTTTACGTCATCCGCACCAAAAACAGGTGTTAGATGAAAAACCAGCTGTTGATTGGTTCGAAGTCCATAGTGAAAACTTTTTTCATCAAGGTGGTTTTTCACTTCATTCCTTACTTTCAATCAGACAACATTATCCCATTAGTTTACATGGTGTTGGCTTATCATTAGGTTCAGTAGAGGGCATCAAACAATATCATCTAGATCGATTAAAAACTTTAATTGACTATGTTGATCCTTTTTTAATTTCTGAACATTTATCATGGAGTGGTGTAGGACAAACATATTTACCCGATCTATTACCCATTCCTTACAATAAGGAAAGTTTTGAAATCTTTTGTAGCAATGTAAGTAAAACTCAAGATTTTTTAAAACGAGAAATTTTAATTGAAAATCCATCATCTTATTTTGAATATAAAATCTCAGTGCAAGAAGAAGCAGCGTTCTTAGTTGAATTATGTCAAAGAACGGGTGCCAAAATATTATTGGATGTAAATAATATATTTGTATCTTGCTCAAATCATAATTGGGACAGTGCTGCTTATCTTGAAGCTATACCGAATGCATTAATCAAAGAAATCCATTTGGCTGGTCATTCTATAAAACAAATAAGTGAACACAATTTTTTACGTATTGATACGCATGACGGTACAGTCTGTGATGAAGTATGGTCACTATATAAAACTGCAGTACAAAAATTCGGGAAAGTTCCTAGTTTAATAGAGTGGGACGCTAATATACCGCCATTAACACATTTAATAGCTGAAGCGAAGAAACTCCTCACTGTCATCCCGGAAAATGCAAAGCATTTGTCCGGGATCCAGGACGATGTTAAAGCTACCGCTGGATCCCGGCTCGCGCACTTCGTGCTTGGCCGGGATGACACCGCAGCTATACAACACTTGGTACAACAATCTTTATTATCAGAACCAAAGCAACTCAAATTAGATTTTGTTGCATCGTCATTTGCACAAGAACGTTTTGCTATTTATAGACAAACGTTATTCGAAAATTTACGTCATGCACTTGCGATTACTTTTCCTGGTATTTGGATTTTACTAGGAGAAGAGTGTGCGAACAGTGTGGCATATGCTTTTATTAAACAATCTTCAAATTTACCAACAACAGGCTGTTTGGATGACTGGGGATATGAGTTGGTAAATTTTTTTGAAACTATAACGGAATTAAAACAATTACCTTATCTCAAAGATGTAGCAATTGTTGAGTGGTATAAACACCAAAGTTATATCGCTGCAGATACAAGCTGTGTCGAAATAACTGAATTGCAAAGATTTTCAGAATCAGAAATAAATGAATTGCAATTTCAATTTCATCCTTCAGTATTTTTATTTCAGTCACGCTATCCGTTACAACATATTTTTAATGTGATTGAAGATCTTAATGCGCCCACTATTGATTTAAATTTGAAAACAACTTACGCATTAATTTTACGGAATGAATATGATGTTGAAAAGATTTGGTTACAACAACAGCAATGGTTATTTTTAAACGCCTTAAAACAAGGTAAAAAATTAAGTGAAGTATTTGAAGATGTATTGTCGATAGATCAAGATTTTGATTTAACGCAAATGATTTATTTTATGTTTGAAAAAAAATTAATTAGCGCTGTGAAATTTGATTCTGTCATGCCGCCCCCGCCTACGCGAGGGTAAACTGCTGCTGGCATCCAGTTAACAATTTAATTTTATTACTGGATTCCCGCCTTCGCGGGAATGACAACTCATCTATTTATTCAACAATCTTTTAAGGGGAAAACGCTTGAAAACAAGGAGAGTTTCAATGTTTGTTCGAGCATATCTAAAAACAGTTTTTATATTCAGAGCTATATTGTTTCAAATATTGCTTCTTTTTGTTCGATTCTGGATGGCCATGATTTTTTGGAATTCAGGTCAATCTAAATTAACCAGTTGGGATTCTACGTTATTATTATTTAAAGAAGAGTACAGCGTACCCTATATTCCATATGAATTAGCAGCTT
>CAZYCO010000022.1:17533-18507 GCA_964645885.1 uncultured Gammaproteobacteria bacterium | reverse complement strand
CGACACGTTTTGCAGTTATTCCAATGTTGATTATGACAGCAGTGATTCAATTTACTTATTTTAATTCAATTATTCATTTTTATTGGGGCGTGTTATTAACAATAATTCTATTGTATGGGCCTGGTAAATTTTCAGTAGATGCTTTTATTCGTAAAAAATTGGAAAAACAATTTAAATCATAGGAGAAAACACATGGATGCACTTTACACAGCAACAGCACATGCAACAGGTGGCCGTAATGGTAGTGTTGAAACATCGGATCATTTATTAAAATTTAACTTATCTGTTCCTAAAGGCATGGGTGGACCAGGTAAAGAAGGAACAACAAATCCAGAGCAATTATTTGCGTGCGGTTATTCAGCTTGTTTTGCAGGTGCAATTGATTTCGTTGCGAAACAAAAAAAAATTACTTTAAGCGAAGTTCATGTTATTGCTGATGTAGCAATAGCAAAAGATGCCACAAGTTTTGCATTAGCTGTTGAATTAAAAGCTTATTTACCAGGGTTGAGCAAAAGTGAAGCAACAGATTTAATCAATGCTGCACATCAAATTTGTCCTTATTCAAAAGCAACTCGCGGTAATGTTGATGTGAAATTAACAGTGCTAGATAAATTGTAATTTTTATTTTTTCAAATCTTCGGGCGTTGCATACGCAACGTCCAAAATAAATCATTTTTCTGGCTTCGATTTAGGGATTGATTCGCATCTTCGATGCTCACCCTTCGGGCATTGCTTCGCAATGTCCAAAAATGCAAATGCATTTTTGTCGAACCCTTTGGGTTCTCATCCCTTCGAGTATAATTTTCTTGTTGGATAAATTGATGTGTTAAAGATTAAATTATTTTTCTGGCGGAGAGAGAGGGATTCGAACCCTCGATACGCTATTAACGTATACACGCTTTCCAGGCGTGCTCCTTCAACCACTCGGACATCTCTCCTGAAAAACGTCTATGTTGAAAGTGGGAAGATAGATT
>CAZYCO010000022.1:13513-17509 GCA_964645885.1 uncultured Gammaproteobacteria bacterium | reverse complement strand
CTTTAGCTACAAAAAAATACAAAAAACTATTATAGTGCCGAATCTCCTTTATCTAGGTTTGGGCTATGTCAAAAGCAAAAAAAAGCGGATTTCAGGAAGACTTAAGTTTATATCGTCGCTTGTTCGTTCATTATATTTTTCCACATTGGCTTGCTTTTATTTTCGCAATTATAGGCAGCGCTGCGCTTTCAGGTATTGATGCTGGTGTGACTTATTTGTTTAAACCTTTACTTGATAAAGGTTTTATTGAAAAAGAAACCATTATTGTACGTTTGGCGCCATTTTTAATCATGCTAGCATTTTTAATACGTGGTATTGCGCATTTCGTCTCAAATTATTTTACAACTTGGGTGGCGCGTAGTGTTATTTTGAAATTTCGCCAACAAATTTTTTCACATTTATTAAAATTACCAGCAAATTTTTATGACCATCACTCATCTGGTCAATTACTTTCAAAACTTTTATACGACGTTGAACAAATAGCAAAAATCAGTACCGATTCAATTACTGAGCTGGTGCAAGCAATCTGTCTTATTATTGGTTTGATTGTTGTAATGATGTTTATCAGTTGGAAATTAACCCTTATTTATTTAATTACTTTACCAATCATTGCCTTTGTTATTCGCGTTTCTAGTACGCGCGTACGACGTTTAAGTCGTACCGGTCAAAAAATTATGAGTGCGGTCACTGAAATTGCAGAAGAATCAATTGAAGGTTATCGCGTCGTAAAAATTTTTGGTGGCCAACAATACGAAAAACAAAAATTTGATCATGCTACAGTTGAAAGTCGAAAACGTGATATGAAAGTTGAAGTAACAAAATGTATCAGCGTTTCGGGCGTACAATTAATTGCAGCTGCAGGTATTTCAATTATTGTATTTTTAGCTATTTCACCGCATTCAACCATGATTTTATCTGCTGGTGGTTTTGTCTCAATGATTGTGGCGATGTTGTCCTTATTAAGACCGATGAAAAATTTGACAACAGTTAATGCCGTTATTCAACGTGGTTTAGCAGGCGCGCAAAGTGTTTTTACGTTATTAGATGAACCTGTTGAACGTGATTTGGGTGTAACAGAACTAGTATCAACTAAAGGCGATATTCGTTTTGATAATGTTTATTTTTATTATCGCGACCAAACTGAGCATGTATTAAAAAATATAAACTTTCATATTCAACCTGGGCAAACAGTTGCATTTGTAGGTAAATCGGGTGGTGGTAAAACAACTCTTGTTAGTTTGTTACCTAGATTTTATGACGTGAAATCAGGGGCAATTTATTTAGATGATATTAATATCCAAGATTTAACATTAACTAATTTGCGCAGCCATATCGCCTTAGTATCGCAACACGTTACATTATTTAACGACACAATTGCTAAAAACATTGCATACGGCAGTTTCGAAGGCGTGACAGATGAGCAAATTGAAAAAGCTGCATATGCTGCGCATGTGATGGAATTTGTTAAAGATTTACCGCAAGGACTAAACACCTTCGTTGGTGAAAATGGTGTTTTATTATCAGGTGGTCAAAGACAGCGAATCGCAATTGCAAGAGCGCTATTAAAAAATGCACCGATTTTAATTTTAGATGAAGCAACATCAGCGCTTGATTCTGAATCTGAACGACATATTCAAGCTGCATTAGAAACATTAATGAAAGCTAGAACAACTTTAGTTATTGCCCATCGATTATCAACTATAGAACGTGCTGATTTAATTTTAGTAGTTGATAATGGTGAAATTGTTGAACGTGGTACGCATCAGGAATTACTAAAAACAAATGGTCATTATGCAAAATTATATGATATGCAGTTTTCATCTTGAATTTAATAAATGAATTTTTTGCACCTCTCCCTGTGAGGGCTTTGTTACATAGATCATGTTGTATTTATTTTGTCATCCCGGAAAGGGCGAAGCCCTTGTCCGGGATCCAGTTACGATGCTTATTTTTTCTGGATCTCGGCTCGTGCGCTAACGCGCTTGGCCGGGATCACAGCAAGGATAATTTTTTTAACAAAGCCAAATGCTGACAATACAAGGATTAAAAATGGATAATTTTTTCCAAAAACTCTGGTATCAAAAAAATTATTTATTTTATTTTTTAATTCCGCTCAGTTGGATTTACATTTTATTAATTACTCTTCGAAAGGTAGTTTATAAAATTGGAATTAAAAAAATAGTTAAATTTCCGGTGCCTATAATTGTTGTTGGTAATGTAACGGTAGGCGGTACAGGAAAAACACCTAGCCTTATTACTATTGCAAACGAATTTTTAAATCATAACTTTAAAGTTGGTATTGTTTCGCGTGGTTATAAAAGTCACACGAGAAATTACCCAAAACAAGTTTCTGTTTATGATTCACCTTATGTAGTAGGTGATGAACCATTATTAATTGCAAGGCGATGTGCATGTCCGGTTGTTATCGATCCGAATCGTGTTCGAGCAGTGCAATATTTATTAGAACATTTTTCGTGTGATGTGATTTTATCGGATGATGGTTTGCAGCATTTAGCAATGGGACGGAATGTTGAAATTGTAGTGATCGATGGTAAACGTCGATTTGGTAATCAACATTGTTTACCTGCAGGACCATTACGTGAGCCATTATCTCGCTTAAAAACAGTCAATTATTTAATTACTCAAGGAAATGCGCAGTTAAATGAGTTTGATATGTTTTTACAACCAACTTATTTTATTAATATAAAGAATCCGCAACTAAAATATTCTGTTCTAGATTTCCCTTATAGAAAGGTTCATGCAGTGACAGCTATAGGGAATCCGCACCGTTTTTTTCATGATTTAAAGCAAATGAATTTAGATGTTCTATCCTATAGTTATCCAGATCATTATTTTTTTAGTGAAAAGGATTTTTTTAAGTTTAGCGAGCATGACATTATCGTTATGACCGAGAAAGACGCGGTAAAATGCGAGGTTTTTGCTAAGGACAATTTTTGGTACATGGAGGTGGAAGCAATTGTTGATGCGGCATTGTTGCAGCAACTATTAAAAATATAGGAGAAATCCCTATGAAACCCTTTCGTAGTGCAGCAGAAATACGTCGAATGTCTGAATTAGAAGATCCTGAGAAAAAAAGGGCGCGGCAAGAACTTGCATCACTAATGTCAAAAATCAAAAAAAATGCTGCTGAAATTACCTCGCTTTCATTAAATAAATATGATCGATGGAATTTACTTAGCTACAACAATTGGCCTAATCCATTAATTAATAATACCCATATACAAACATTAGAATTACCTATATCTGATATTAATGTTTTAACTAAAACATTCGAGTTAACAGTAAATCCACAATTACCTTTAACTTCATTAACATTAGGCTTTAAACAAAAAATTACAGCGCCACAAAATTTATTTACGCAATTTTTATCCCAAGAAAGTTTTAAGCTAAAGCATTTGAGTTTTAAAATTTTAAATACTCAATTTCATACTTTTGATAACAATTTTATTGAAAAATTATTTAATGCTTTAAAAACCAATACCACAATTGAAGTATTAGAAATACCACTGACCATACAGCAACAAAGAATGCTGGTTGAAGTGTTAGAAGAATCAAATTTCACTTTAAAAGAAATACATACATCGGAAAAACTATTGCCTGAATTACAGGATTTATTGAAGCGCAATAAATTAATAGCGACAGAACTCTTGGCAGAAAACTGCAATAATAATTCTGTCGAAAATTTAAGCTCAAAATTACAACAATTTAAAATACAGCATGGTTTTGAAGCTTTACATGTTTTTCAAAATAATTTCCCAGAATTAAGAATGGAATTTATGAAAAACAATTTGTTTTTTGATTTTTGGCAAACATGTAAAACTAATTATTTAAATGATATTAATTTATCGTTGTTGTTAGCTGAAACTTTTCAAGCTGAAAAAATAGTTGAGGATGATGAATTAAATCAATTGGTTGTTTTTTATTTTGTGCTCTTTTCTATGCGTTTTTGTTTTTTAATTGTCACTCTTATTTATG
>CAZYCO010000022.1:6908-13503 GCA_964645885.1 uncultured Gammaproteobacteria bacterium | reverse complement strand
CTCAATACTAAGCATTTAATTTATCAAGAAGCTATTGCTAAAGCTTTACAAAATAAAGATCCTGTACCTATTAACGTAACTTTAAAACAGTATGAAAATATATTGTCTAATTGTGAAAAATTAATTGAATTAACACCGTTAATATCGTTATCGTTTGCTGATAGAAATAAAGTGTTATTGCAAAAAACAAAATTATTAATTGCAAATTATCCGCAACTCTTTCCAGAATTTAAAGATTGTGAAATGTTAGAAGAAAAATTAGCCTCATCTAATTATCAAGGATTGTTAAGTAATGTTGCTCAGCAATCTAATAATAATCAAACAGTTAATTATTTTTTTTTTTTTTTCCTTATCAATACAATCACTCGAGCAATGCATCAACAGGAATTACTACGCATCTTGCAAGATGAGTCTTTATTTTTAACCGAGAATTATATTGATCATTTATGCCAAGTTTTTGATAAACCTATTGATAAATTGCAAATGCTAGATGAAGTTGCAGAAATCATTGCACCTGAAATTCATCCTTATGCTCTTCAAAATTCAGAACAAAGTGGCTGGAAAACTTGGGTGCCCATGTGGAAACCAAAAGCTGAAATACGTGATTTAAAAGATAAGCGTGAGAAAGTCGAACAGTTAAAAACGTATTATCAAAATATTTGTAAACAAGATAAAAATAATCCTGAAATAAAAGCGCAAATAGAAAAAAGCCCGTTATTAAAAATAAAAACAATTCATAGCCCAAATACTGACAAAGAAGAGGGCTATGAAATGAAAGAAATGCGTAAATCTAAGTAGTAGGATTAAATTCTTTTTGAATACTTTGCCAGCAATCTAAATAATTTTTTTGTCTGAAATTTGCGTTCAATGCGAACGATGTCACTTGCCAAACAAATTTACTTTCAAACATGAATGCTAAAGTATTTTTATATTGTTCTGGCACCAGAGTAGCTGTTGTTGCTTTTTGATAGGCATCAAAATCTGGGCCGTGTGCCGACATACAGTTATGTAAACTGCCGCCGCCGGGAACAAAACCTTGCTCTTTGGCATCATAACTGCCAGTAATCAAACCCATATATTCACTCATGATGTTGCGATGATAATACGGTGGTCTGAATGTATGTTCTGCCACCATCCAACGCTCTGGAAAAATTACAAAATCAATATTAGCAACGCCTGGAATTTCTGATTGTGAAGTTAACACTGTAAAAATAGATGGATCAGGATGATCAAAACTAATCGAACCAATGGTGTTAAATAAACTTAAATCATAAAAGTAGGGCGCGAAATTGCCATGCCATGCAACAACATCAAGCGGCGAGTGTTTTATATCTGCTTGCCATAAATGACCTTGAAATTTAACAATCAAATGAAACTCATCTTCTACATCTTCGAATGCAGCATGTGGATATAAAAAATCTCGTGGATTTGCTAAACCATTAGCACCAATAGGTCCTAGCTCAGGTAAACGGAATGGCACGCCATAATTTTCACAAATATAACCACGAGCCGTTTGATCAACTAATAGCACTTGAAATTTAACACCGCGTGGAATGACAGCGATTTGTTTTGGATAAATTGTTATTTCACCAAATTCTGTTTTTAAGATTAAACCGCCTTGTTCTGGCACAATTAGTAATTCCCCGTCAGCATTATAAAAAAAGCGTTTTTTCATCGATTGATTAATCGCGTAAAGATGGATTGCAGCACCAACTCCGTGTTCTGCACTACCGTTCAAAGCAATTGTGACTAAACCATCAATAAAATCTTTTTGATCGATTGGATAAGGTAATGGATTCCAACGCATTTGAGTTGGTGGTGTTTTGATGTCACGGTCGGGTGCAGTTTTGATTGTATGTTGTTTATAAGCTTGAAACTCACCATGTAATACTGAAGGTCGAATACGATATAACCAACTACGTAAATTATGATGTCGCGGAGCAGTGAAAGCACTACCACTTAGTTGTTCTGCAAATAAATTAAAAGGTGCTTTTTGTGGTGAATTTTGTCCTTTAGGTAAGGCGCCCTCAATGCTTTCAGAGGAAAAATAACTACCGAATCCTGATAATGAAGTTTGATTTAGTTTCATAATTTATTCCTTTATTTTATGCGCTTGCTAATAGCAACATTGCACCTACTCGACGATCTTCAGCTGATAAAACATTAAATGTTCTACAAGCAGCGGCAGTATTCATATATTCAAATCCAATTCGTTGCTTTTGAAAAAAGTGGATAATAGATGCATCTGGAAAAACGATTTGTTTACCTGTTCCAAGTAAAACAATTTCTGGCTTTGAAGTTAAAATTTGTGCGAGATCTGCTTCGATAATTTCTGAAACATGTGATCGATGCCAAGATGTGATGATAGTTTCAGGTGTAAGAATAATACTTTGGTGATAAGGCTTGTCATCGATATAAAAAGCATCTAATTCATAGCGAGTAATGATGTGACCTTTGCTAGAATCAAGTGATAATTCCATGGGGTAAACTCTAAATAATAAAAATAATATAAATGCTAAATCATACTGTCATCCCGGCCAAGCGAATGAAATGAGCGCGAGCCGGGATCCAGGAAAATATCAAATATTGCAACTGGATCCCGGACAAACCCTTCGGGTTTTCCGGGATGACAAGCAAAACAGGGATCAACAATGAAAAAAATCCTTAAACGACCATTTGATGAAAATCATCCAATTTTCAATACGGATTTATCGCCTAGTTTAAAAAGGGTATTAGCAGCTAGAGATATTACAAATAAAGAAGAACTAGTCGCATCGTTAAAAGATTTATTACCTTTTCAACAAATGAAAAATTGCGAACATGCTGCAAATTTATTAGCAGATGCAATTAGCCAACAAAAACGATTTTTAATTATCGGTGATTTTGACGCTGATGGTGCAACTAGTACTGCAGTTGCTATGACAGCATTACAAGCATTTGGTGCAAAGCATGTCGATTATTTAGTACCAAATCGTTTTGAGTATGGTTACGGCTTAACACCAGAAATTGTTGAAGTTGCGAAGCATAAACATCCTGATTGGATTATCACTGTTGATAATGGAATTGCGAGTTTCGATGGTGTCGAAGCGGCAAAAAAATTAGGAATACAAGTTTTAATTACTGATCATCATTTAGCGCCAAATCAATTACCAAATGCAGATTGTATTGTTAATCCAAATCAACCCGGTTGTGATTTTAAAAGTAAATCAATTGCAGGAGTGGGTGTCATTTTTTACGTGATGTTGGCGTTACGTCATGTATTAAGAAGTCGTAATTGGTTTCAACAGCAACAAATTTCAGAACCAAATATGGCGCAATATCTAGATCTTGTCGCGCTAGGTACAGTCGCGGACGTGGTTTCTCTTGATAAAAACAATAGAATTTTAGTACAGCAAGGTGTGCTTCGAATTCGTAGCGGTCAATGTCGTCCAGGTATTTTAGCTTTATTAAAAATTACCAATCGTTCCTATCAACAATTAGTAGCAGCAGATTTAGGTTTTGCAGTTGCGCCACGCTTAAATGCAGCAGGGCGATTAGATGATATGTCGCTAGGGATTGAATGTTTATTATCAAATACCATTGAAAATGCTTTGCCGAAAGCATCGGAATTAGATGTATTAAATCGTGAACGCCGTGAAATTGAAATTGGTATGCAACAGCAAGCGTTACAAATTATTGAACGCATGCAATTGAAAACGGAAAATGAATTACCATTAGGCCTTTGTATTTACGAAGAGACTTGGCATCAAGGTGTGATTGGTATTGTTGCGTCACGCATTAAAGATCGATTTCATCGCCCAGTAATTGCTTTTGCAAAAGTAAGTGATACCGAATTAAAAGGATCGGCGCGCTCGGTATCAAATATACATATCCGAGATGTTTTAGATGCAATTGCGACACGGCATCCAAATTTAATTACCAAATTTGGTGGACATGCCATGGCTGCAGGTTTAAGTCTACCGGAACAACATTTTGAATCATTTAAAACGATTTTTGAGGCGGAAATTAATAATCTTTTAACCAAAGATCAGGTACAAGGTGTTATTTTTAGTGATGGTGAATTGTTACCAGAAGAATATTCTTTACATGTAGCAGAATGGATTTTTTCTACGGTGCCATGGGGGCAAGGTTTTCCAGCACCGTTATTTGAAGGTGAATTTGAAGTTGTAGAGCAACGATTAGTAGGAACAAAACACTTGAAAATGACATTATTACCAGGACAATTCTCACGCCCTATAGATGCAATTGCATTTTTTGTTGATAACGAAAAATGGCCTAATGAGCGTTGCAATAGGATTCGCGCTGTATTTCGGTTAGAAATAAATGAATTTCAGCAAATACGAAAATTACAGCTATTAATAGAACATTTTGAGCCAAGTTATTTATGAACAACACATACCCATATTCATTTCTTTCAAAAAAAACTACCAAAGAAGAAAAATTAAGAGGAATCAAAATGAAAATGCATGGCACATGGGAGCTGATGCAATTTCATTTTGATAATAAACTTTGGAATAGTGATTCAAATCCTAACGGTAGAATCACTTTTAATGCTAAATCTGATTTTGTAGCAGCTGCTATTAATACCAGTGCCATCGACTTGGCTAAAGATGAAGAAGAATTTTTGAAGCAGATTATTTTTTATTTTGGTGAATGGAAACTTGAGCTAAATGAAGCAGATGAGATTGTTTCTATACACAAGGTTTCAATTGCATCTAGCCCAGCCCGAATTGGTGTTGCAGAAACACGCAAAGTAGAATTTACTTCAGAAGATTTTTTAAAATTAACTGGAATACATCCAGCAACTAAAAAACCTATAGAGTTAATTTGGAAGAAAATCTCGCCAGAATCCGAGAAAATAACACGACTTTTTTTAATTGAGACTTATCAACCAAATAATCCTAAACTTGATAATGCACATGGCGTAGTGTTTCTAACCTCAAGTGGTAACATTTCTTTCAATTTGTGTAACGTATATTTACAAGATATTCCTTCTCAAAATTACAACCAGCTTTTTGAAAACATTATATTTTTTTATGGCCGTTTTAAATTAAATGAAAAACAAGAAGATTTTCAAAATAATGATCTTCAAATGCTAAGCTGTGATGCAAATATTGTTTCAGCTTCGCAATTGAAGAGTTCAAACATAGAAATATGTCTTCCAAATAAAGATGAGGGGCTTCTTGTATTTCAATGTGCAGATAAGCGCTTTACTCTTAAAATATTCCCTTTTGACCTGTCGAATGAAAACCAAAACAAACCAACAATATAAACCTATCATCGCAATTGCGCCGATGATGCAATATACCGATCGACATTTTCGTTATCTCATGCGTTTGATGTCTAAACATGTATTGCTCTACACTGAAATGGTAACTACTGGTGCAATTTTATTTGGTCCACGCGATAGGTTGTTACGTTTTGATGAAGCTGAACATCCAGTTGCAATTCAGTTAGGTGGTAATGATCCACATGCTTTAAAACAAGCAGCAAAAATTGCCTACGAATATGGTTATGATGAAATTAACTTAAATGTAGGTTGTCCAAGCGATCGGGTGCAAGAAGGGCAATTTGGTGCATGTTTGATGGCTAAACCACATTTGATTGCAGAGTGTGTAGATGCAATGAGTCAAACAGCTTCTGTTCCGATCACAGTGAAAACCAGAATCGGTATAGATGACAATGATAGCTACGAATTCCTACAGGATTTTGTGCAAATTGTCTCAAAAGCTGGATGTCGTACTTTTATTATTCATGCTAGAAAAGCATGGTTAAACGGTTTAAGCCCTAAACAAAATCGTGAAATTCCACCGCTTCGATATGATGTGGTGAAACAGTTAAAACAAGATTTTCCGGAGCTTACAATTATCGTAAATGGCGGCATAAAAACATTCGAAGATATGCAACATCATCTTTCTTATGCAGATGGTGTGATGTTGGGACGATGCGCATATGAAACGCCATATTTGTTTTCGGAAATAGATCAACAGTTTTTCAATGACGAAAAACTACCAATATCTCGTCTAGAATTAATAAAACAATTCTTACCTTATTTGGAAAAAGAAATGGCTCAGGGAACGCCTTTTTATAGCATGGTGCGACATTGCTTGGGCTTATTTCATGGGGTTTCAGGTGGACGTGCTTTTCGACGTTTCTTGTCTGAAAGCGCTCGCTTGAAACAAGGGCAAATTGCGTTGTTGGAACATAAATTAACTGAGCTATTGGCATGAAAAAGCCGAAAATATGAAGGTTTTTTTTTGCTTTTATAGGGTTGCTTAATCTTTAGTTAATTTTCATGTTTCATAATGCGCGCTTCCAAAGCGAAGGAGAATTATTAGTGAAGGCAGCAAAACAAATCCAATCATTAACCTTAGACCAACAAATATCTCTTATTACAAAAGCAGAAAAATATATTGCTGGTACTTGGAAAAACACTTCTTTTACAGTCACCGATACTATCTCAAATAAAACTGGCCCATGGCGTGATGCAAATAAATCAACAGGCCTACTTTACTTTATTCCCGAATTACATTTAAACGGCGTTGGCTATAACCCAGACTTCGTTATTGAAACAAGAGACAAGCCAATTCTTCTT
>CAZYCO010000022.1:3810-6877 GCA_964645885.1 uncultured Gammaproteobacteria bacterium | reverse complement strand
AAAACAATTCGAAATGGAATGTTGCATAAAAAAATGCAAGAAATGTATCATGCTGAAAACAATAAAAATAAAAAACATTATCGCTTACCTAAAAAATCAAATGATAACAATAATGATTCATTTCAATATTCCGTAACTGAATATGCGGCATTTCTAGAAAAAAATAAAAAAGAATTTATGAATATGGAAGTACCGTTAATTCAAGAAAGTAATGCATTTCAGGAATTGTTAACTGGTCTATTTAGAAATTTCATTAAAGAGTATTTTCAAGATTTCTTACATAAAAATTACGAAACTATACAAAATAATTTAACTACATTCATAAACACTCATATATCCAAATACAATTTTCTTCAATTAAATCGACATGAAATAGCAGAAGCATTAGAAAGTTTAGCTGCAATCGTTATTGAACGTTTTGAAGAAGAAAATTTTGATAACAGCCTTTTTTATCAAGGTGTATACGATATCTCAGTACAAGAGAATCAAATTTCAATTTCTTCTGAAATAATCAATGCTTCAAGCCCATCACGTTTTAAGCAAGGTAAAGGAAAAGAAATACGTTATATAGAATTTAGTGAAGATAAAAAGTCTATGACAATGACTGCTTATGTCACAGCTAAAAATAAAATCGTGAAAGGATATTGGGAAAAAATATACTCACCATCAGATTCAATAACTGAATCAATTGGGTTTTCATTCCAACAGACATGGATAGTGAAGCCAGAGGAAAGCGATGGTTATAGTGGAACTGTAACTTTTATTGATCATCAACATGTTTCAATTAATTTAATGAAGCTTGAAGAATTCAATAAAGTTCCGTTAACTGATGCACATTTACATTTCCAAACCTTAGAGCATGTTTTTTATGTGCAAGCTAAGTATGAGTCACCTCAGGCTGCAGGTAGTCATTTATATGCGCTTTCATGTAAAGCTGAACAATCAACTCATTTGGGTTTGTTACAAAAAGTTGATTTTGATATCAATATCGTTCCGCAAAATAATTCGACTAATGAGGCAGAAATTATTTTTTCTGTTCCATCAAGTGCAAATGGCGATACACAGCGTTTATGTTTAAATGTGCAAAAAGCAAAACAGTCAGAACAATTATTAGAAACGCGTTCTGTTCCAGTAAAGGCAGCTACTGTTTTAAATACAGAAACCGGTTCACTCCCACATTCAACATCTAGCTCAGCTTTAACTTCGCCTGAAGGTTCTCCAATTGGCTCACAATCTTCATCTTTCGAAGATCTTCCACATTTACCTCCACTTTCATCTTCAGGTAAGGTACAAGGTGTAAGTGCAAGTCAATTAACATTAGGTATCATACAGAAACTACCACACTCTCAATCTGTTGATGCAAATCTAGGTGCTGGGGTAGAAACTGGAAAGAGCTCAAAACAAGTAGTACAAAAGACTCCAACATTTGGGTGAGATAAATGAGGATATTAGGCAAAAGGATTTGTAATTATATTTTACTTATTTATTTTTTTGTGTTTGCAGCATTTGCTTACGCAGAGAAACCTGTATCTGGAAAATCTTTAATTGAAGTTTCAGTAGGCGAACTTGAAGCATTTTCTGCACAAGATTATGCATCAACCGAGCGCTATAAAAGTGCATTTGAAGCAGCTACTTTTTATGCTTTAGGCGAAAATAATAAGCGTTTAGCAGGTTGTGGTTATCGTTTACGTATCATTCCTGCTTATTTCACCAAAAGTAATCCATTTCTTATTCGTGAAGAAGTACGCAGTCTTGTCAATAAAAAAGTTTGGATCACCATTGGGCCTACACGTAGTAATCATTTAATTACAGCAGTTAAATTTCTTGGAGCTGACGCCAGTTCCAATCCAATTGTTGGTTTAATGACACAATCCGATAGTGTTGCTGAATTAAAACCACCTTTTTTTACGACCGCGCCGGGTGTTGATGTTCTAGCAAATGCTGCATTCAAAGCAGTTGAAAAAGAACAATACGGTAAACGTTACGGGGTGTTGGTTAATTCGTTATGTTTAGAATGTGAAGATTTTGTCAAAGCGTTTGATAAATCTGCTGTAACAAATGGTTATCAAAAATTTTTTCAATTTGAAGAAATCAGTGACACACCTGATTTAACTCAAGTAGAAGATGCAATTATAAAACACACAATTGATTTCTTAGTTATCCCTAATTATTCCAAAATGACAGGGCATATTATTGCTACTTTGCATCAAAAATTTCCGCATTTGAAATATGTTGGCGGTAGTGGTTGGGGGCAAACGAGTTGGAGTTTCATTCCTGGATTTAATTTACCTAATAATGTTGAAGGAATTAGTGCGCGAGTAGGTGTTGGGCAAGCAGAAATGGACGATCAATATCATATTTACTCATTCCGCAGAGATTGGCATGATGGCAATGCAAATCCTCCGTTTCTATCTTATGCTGTAATTGAATTTTTTAGAGGTTTGACGGATGACTTGTGTAAAGTCCAACCTAAAAATAGAGAACAATTTTTAACCTATTTGAAACAACAATCACCACAACATTTCAGAACAAAAGCAAAAATTGGGATCTTTAAATTTAAGGAAGGGCAGGTTCAGTTTGCATATGAAGAGCCAAAGTAGCCAAAGTGAAGAATTTAAAAGAAACCTTTCAACCGATCAGTTATATCTGTTTTAAAATTACGCTGTTCACAGTTGTTGTGATCACGATATTGTCGTTTGTTACTGGCGTTACTTTTTTCTTACAAGATGCAGAAAATTCTAAAATTATCGAAGAAAAACGTTTGCAAACATTGATGCCATTAGTGATGCAACCGATTACTGGCGAAATTATTGTTGAGAACGACAAAGCTATACCTAATATTATTAATAAAATTAAAGAACAATACGGTTTTAAAGAGTTATATGTTTCGACTGAAGTAATGAATTGTAAAAAACAGTCTATCTATAATTTCTTTTCAAATTACAAAAAAGCCTGTGCTCAAAGTCCAATTCCTTTTATTAAACCGCAATATTACATCATGATTATTTCGGATGTTCCTCGTTCTGACTATAGACATCTTTTTGTTTTGATGTTGGAAATTGTTGCT
>CAZYCO010000022.1:0-3767 GCA_964645885.1 uncultured Gammaproteobacteria bacterium | reverse complement strand
TGCTACAGCGCAGATTACGTAATTTCGTTGTGGTTCCATTAGAAAAATTATCAAGCGATCCGGAAAACTGGCAACCACATGAAAAAGAAGCTGCGCTTGAAGTAGTGAAATTACATCAAAAAATCTTAAGTTTTATTCAAGAGCGTGAAATTCAACACATGCAAGAAGAAAAACTGCGGATTCAAGCATCAACAATTGATGTTGCAACTCAAGTTGCACATGACATTCGATCACCATTAGCTGCACTACAAGTATTTTTAAAACAATTGCATTATTTACCCGAAGAATATCGAACCATGGTTCGAAGCGCGATTGAACGTATTGCTGATATTGCAAGCAATCTGTTGAGTAAAACCAATGTGCGTATGATTGATCGACCTAAAAATATTGATTCAGAAAATATATCTTTATTAATTGAAAGTGTTGTCGCTGAAAAACGGGTCGAATTCTTAGAAAAAGATGTTGTCTTATTACTTAATATTGCAGATGACGCTTATGATTTTTTTGTGCAAATCGATGCATTGGAATTAAAACGAACATTATCAAATTTAATTAATAATGCTTTTGAAGCGATTACTCAAAAAGGTGTAGTTGAAATTTTTGTGCAACGGTTGGGGCAACAAATTAAAATTTTGATTCGTGATAATGGTTGCGGTATTCCAAAACATATTTTGCCTAAAATATTGCAGGAAGGGATCAGTTACGGCAAACCGGAAGGTACAGGCATGGGATTATCCCATGCTATCAAAACCATTGAAGAATATCGTGGCCAACTGTTAATTGAATCAGAAGAAAATATCGGCACCTCTGTTACCATTTTGCTTCCAGAAGCTGAACCTCCTGAATGGTTTTTGAAGAAGTTAATTTTACCATCTACTGCAAAAATAGTGGTTTTAGATGACGATAGTTTTATTCATGATATTTGGCGTAGACGTTTTGCTATCATCCGAGTGGCGCAACAATCATTTAAAATTGTCGATTATCGCGATCCAAATGAATTTATTAAAAAGATGGATGAATTTCGCGATGAAACTATTGTATTTTTAATTGACTATCAATTTTCAACTAAGGAAATTAACGGTATTGATTTGATTAAATCATTCCAGTTAAATAAACGCAGTTACTTGGTCACAAGCCAGTATGAAAATGTACAAGTACGGGAATTATGTAAGAAATTACAAATTAAAATTATTCCTAAAAATTTTGCAGCAACTATACCGATAGAAATTATGCACGAATCACCAGATTTAATTTTAATAGATGATGACATTGCTCTTACCATGGCGTGGAAATTACGTGCAGATATGGTAGGCAAAAATTTAATGGTTTATCACCATCCAAATGACTTATTAGAAACGCTTGATCAATTTCCTAAAGAAACACCAATTTATATCGATTCAAATTTATCTTCTGATATTCCAGGTGAGCAATTCGCAAAAATCCTCTATGAAAAAGGCTATAAAAATCTTTATCTTGCAACTGGTTATAACAAAGAAAAATTTGGTGAAATGCCTTGGATCAAAGAAATTGTCGGAAAAGAACCTCCGTTTTAATTAGAGTCATCATTAATATTTCGTTAGAAACGATCTTATCTTCTGTAACTGTATTAGTCTTTAATACAGAAAATAATTATTACAACTCAAAGGTAAGACCATGCAACCACAAAAATTTTTAACCAAAAGTCAAATTCAACAAATATTTAATATTGAAGCAGAATTATTAAAAGACTGTGATGAGATGGAGCTCACTACTGTTTGGCTGCAAGCTAAAAAAACCCCATTTGTAGAAATTAATGCGCAAAACAGCGATGAATTTGAGAAGTTATATAATGAGATGATTCAACTTCTTAGTGAAATGGTAGAGAACAGCAATAACAAAATAGAAAATGAAAAAAATAATCTTTCTATTCAAGCATTAGTCTATGAAAAAATTAATCTTTTTTATCTTAAAAAAGCAAAAGAATATTTAGATTACAAAAGAAATTTTTTTCAAGAATTTTGTATTGATTTTAAATATTTTGATTATGTAACGGCTCCGGAACTTTCTAAGCTTTATCAAGATGAATCAGCATCATTTAATACAATGAATTCAGTTCTAAATTCAACACTTATGCAAGCCTTTATAGAAATCCCTCAGCGTAAATTAGTTGAAAAAGAAAAAGAGTGGAATTTAGCTGAAAAAGAACATAAAAAAGTTCTTATTCAAGAAATAATTCAACTAAAAATTCAAATTGATTTATACCAGAAAAAAGCAAAATTACAGCATTATGAAAAATTTGCTGTTGCGAGTACAAAACCTAAAGTTTCTAACAATAATGAAAATGATGAAACTTATAGTTCTGAACAACATATTGAGAAAAAATTATGAAGTAAGTTCTAAAGAGTGAGTAATTTAGATATTAATTATATAAGTTATTTTCTTCTATATAACGTTTAACGTCTTCCGGTACATCAAATGCAATATCTTGCTGATGTTTGATTTTTTCCCGAATACTGGTTGAAGAAATATCATTTGGTTTAATTTTCAACTGAAAAATTTTACCGTGAGTTAATTCATGTAAATCTTTTGAGTTCGTTGTTAGATGTGAATTGAAAAATTTTTTTAAAGTTGGATTTAATTCTTTTGTTGCATGTGGTCTATCAATAACGACTAAATGCGCATAATTTAAAATTTCATGCCAGCGGTGCCAGTGATCAAACTGCTCAAATGCATCTGCACCTAATAACCAACATAAAGACGTATTAGGGTAATCTTGTCGTAGCGATACTAGCGTTTCTATAGTGTAAGAAGGTGTATCGCGATTAATTTCTCGTTCATCAATTAAAAAATTATCTTGCTGATTGCAAGCAAGTTTTAACATAGTTAAACGTTGTATTTCAGTAGCATGAGATTTTTCTTTCAATACTTGTTTTTTGCAGGGAATAAACCAAATTTCATCGAAATTTAATTTATCTAACGCTTGATTGGCTATATATAAATGACCATTATGAATTGGATCAAACACACCACCTAATAAACCAATTGCTTTTTTAGTCATAACAATTATCCATGCTGGTTTGGATTTGCATTAAATGTAAGCCCATTTGTAAAAAGCTACGCCAAACATTGCCAGACTTCATACCTTTAATCACATTATCAATATGAAACCCAAGTTGTAACGCTTGCTGTAACATAGGAATGCGTACTTTTTTTGAAAATTGTTGTAATAATTGTTGTCGTTTTTTAGATGGTTCATATAAAGGTTTATTTTCAAGGATTGCAATTAGCGCGCGAATATCGCGAGTCATACTCCATAAAATTAAAGGTGTTGCAATTTCTTTTTGTTGCAAACGCTCTAATACGTGCGCAAATCGTGTTATGTCGTTTTGAAGTAATGCATCTGATAAATCAAATAATTCAAATTGGCTTTGATCAAATACAATATCGAGTAAATCATTGGTCGAAATAGTTTTGCTTTCACATAATAATTTTAAACGTTCAATTTGTTGTTTTGCAGCTACAGCATTGCCATCAACACTTTGTAATAATAATGGAAATGCTTCTTTATCTAATTGCAAATCTATTTTTTTTAACTGTTGTTGTAACCAAGTTGGAAACTGTTCTTGATTAAGTGGCCAAATTGCAACGTGCACAAGTTGCTGTTCTAAACTACTGAACCATTTGCTTTGCTGCTGTTTGCTATCTATTTTTGGTGAAATAACAATAAAAATAATGTCATTAATCGGTTTTTTAAATAGTTCAATTAAAATATCGTGTGGGAATTTTGT
>CAZYCO010000021.1:29480-29716 GCA_964645885.1 uncultured Gammaproteobacteria bacterium | reverse complement strand
ATGCTCTATTCTTCATTTCTTCAAATAACTAATAGTAATATTTTTCTCATCGAAAAAAATAATGATATCAGCGTAGCAATTCTACTGCGCACTCTTTTAGAAGCTTATGTTGATATTCGTAATTTAATAGAAGATTTAAATTATCAATTTAACTTAGAAGCTCAATTTTTAAAAGAAATGATTAAATGTTTCGAAAATATAAAAAAACGTGAAATGAGATTACCAGATCTTGATAA
>CAZYCO010000021.1:24938-29451 GCA_964645885.1 uncultured Gammaproteobacteria bacterium | reverse complement strand
AAATAGAAAAGAGTACTCTTAAAAAAAATGGGCATGAAGAACTTAAACTATATAAGAAATTTGAAAAAGCCTCTATGCAATCAGTTTACGACTCAATTTACTGGAGATTATGTCTTTATTCTCATAATAATTTAGCTGCCTTATACAGCACTCATTACAAATTGGAATCTAAAATTGATTTTATTACGCGTTGTATAAATACAAATATTGATCTTTTACTTGATTCCACCAAAGCTATTCATGAATTTTTTCATAGCCCATCTTCAATTATGCAAAAAATTGAAAGTTTTCAAAAAGACTATGATCAAACTAAAAATATTTAACTCATAACTAATTAGCATTAAAAATAGTTACCCCTCACCCGCAGCTTACGCTGCGACCACTCCCACAAGGGGAGAGGTGAATTAGTTTAAGAATACGCGTCAACATCAGTGTAACGAGTGACGTGACATTTTTTTCAAAGTGATATTAAACTTTAAAAACCTTCTGTAACTCTTTAAAAATAGTTTGAAATTGCAATTCATCATCACACGATAAAGTGACATGACCTACTTTGCGATTCTTGCGCGCTTCTTTTTGATAGCTGTGATAATGGGTATTAGGAAAAGTTAAAATTGTTTCATGCTCTGGCATTTCGCCAATGCAATTAAACATTGCATTAAAACCACGCGTTTCAGTACTACCAATTGGTAAATGACAAATTGCACGTAAATGATTTTCAAATTGACTGGTAACCGCACCTTCGATGGTCCAATGTCCAGTATTGTGCACGCGCGGTGCCATTTCATTTGCGATTAATTCGCCTTGATATTCAAATAATTCTAAGGTGCAAACACCAACATAATTTAAATGATGCATCAATTTTGAAATTAATTTTTCGGCATTTTGTTGTAATTCAATATCGCGTTCTGGAAAAAAAGTAACTCGTAAAATGCCATCAACATGAACATTTTCAACAACGTTATAAAACGCTATTTGTTGTTCCGATGTTCTGACTGCAATGATTGATAATTCTCGATCAAATGGAATAAATTGCTCCAAAATTAAATTTTTTTCGCCTAATGCAACAAATGCTTTTTCTGCTTGTGCTTGATTACGCACAACTTGTTGGCCTTTGCCGTCATATCCCATGCGACGGGTTTTTAATACTGCGGGAAAACCAATTTCAGTGCTGGCTTGTGTTAAATCATCTAATGAATCAATTGCCATAAATTTGGCAGTTGCAATTTGTAATGATTTGAAAAGATTTTTTTCAAATAACCGATCTTGCGCAACTTTTAAAATATCATCGGCAGGCGTTAAATCGACGTATTTTTTTAGTATTTCTAAAATAGATGCATCAACATTTTCGGTTTCATACGTTACTACATCTACTTCTTTAGCAAATTTTTTTAAGTGATCTTTTGATAATTCTGGTACTAAAAATACATCAGACACATGTTGAATTGTTCTAGTCATCTCTGTAGATAAACAAACTGTTTCAATTGCTAATGGTTTAGCTGCTAGGGCTAACATTCTGGCAAGTTGTCCTGCTCCTAAAATTCCTACTTTCATAGTGTGGCCTTACTTTGGATGATTATTATCAAGGATGTTTTGCGTTTGGTTTTTTCTAAATTTTTCTAGATGTTTTTTAAGTGCATCGTTATGCGTTGCTAAAATTGCAACTGCAAATAATGCCGCATTAATTGCACCAGCTTTACCAATCGCAAAAGTTGCTACTGGAATACCCCCTGGCATTTGTGCAATTGATAACAATGAATCTAAACCATTGAGTGAATGTGTTTGTACTGGCACACCTAAAACCGGTAAAGCAGTTTTAGATGCTGTCATTCCAGGTAAATGTGCAGCGCCACCTGCTCCAGCAATTATTACTTTTAAGCCACGTTTTTCTGCGGTTTCGGCATACTGAAACATACGATCTGGTGTGCGATGCGCTGAAACAATTTCAGTTTCAAATGGAACATCGAATTGTTTTAATGTTTCTACTGCATGCTGCATCGTTTCCCAATCACTTTGTGAACCCATAATGATGCCAACTAAAGGTTTAGCCACAATTTTGCTCCTTTAAAATATTTAACTCTTTGCTCGTAAAAATAAACCATAACGCACGCCACCAGCTTGTTGTTCACGCAACAATTGCCAATCACTTGGCACAGGGAAATTTTGTTGCTGCGTTGCCATTTCTACATAAATTAACGCATTTTCTGATAATACCTTCATGTTCTCTAACCACTCGCAGCATTGCGAAATTAAATCATGTTGAAAAGGTGGATCTAAAAAAACGATATCAAATGTTGTATTAAATTTGATTTTGTTTGCTGGAACATGCGCATGAATAATATTGATATGTTCAACTTGAAATTCCTGTGCTTGTTTTTTGAGGTATCGAATGACATCAATTGATTCATCAACAAATGTCACAGATTCAGCACCACGCGATAATGCTTCGAAGCCTAGCGCACCACTTCCTGCAAATAAATCTAAACAATTTGAGCCGCGAATATCGTGCATCAACCAATTAAACAATGTTTCTCGGACACGATCAGTTGTAGGACGTAATGTCCGATGCTCTGGAAAATGTAGCGTTCGACCGCGCCACATTCCGCCAATTATTCTAATGTGACCTTTTTTATTAGCCATCGTTACTATGATTAATAGTTTTAATTAATACCATATCATCTGGTTGGATTTGTTTTTGAAAAGCTTGGCGGATTTTATCGGCCGTCATCGTTTCAATACCAGCATATAGCCTATCTAAATAATCGAGTGGTAATTGGTAAAAACCAATTATCGTCAAATAACTCGCAATTGATTGATTGTTATCAATACGCAATGGAAAACCACCTAATAAATTTTGTTTTGCAGCTTCAAGTTCGTCTTTAGTTGGGCCGGTACTAATGAATTTATTTAATGTTTGTTTTACCAAACGAATTGCTGCATTTGCTTCTTTTTGTCTGGTTTCAAGCGCAATTAAAAATGGACCATAAAATTTTAATGGTTCGAAATAACTATATATGCCATAAGTTAATCCATTTTTTTCTCTTATTTCTTGATTCAATCGTGAATTCAAACCACTGCCACCTAAAATATGATTGCCCACTACTAATGCAAAATAATCAGGCTGTGATCGATTGGTTCCAACATCACCATAACGTACAGCTGCTTGTTGGCTTGGGAAAGGCACCGTCATTTCATCTAAACGTTGAGTATTTTTTGCAGATGGTAGCGCTTTCGCCGCTTCACCTGGCGCTAAATGTTCACTAATTTCATCAGCAAGTGTGACAGCTTGCGCTTTAGTTAAAGCACCAACAATTACAATCACTGCATTATGCGCAACATAATATTTTTTATAAAACGCTTTAATATCACTATCTTTAATAGCTGAAATTGTTGTCGCGTCACCTAGAACTGAATGGCCATAGGGATGGCTGCCAAACACTTGTTTGTAAAAAAGATTAGTTGCGATATCAGTTACGGATTGTTGTTGTGCCGAAATAGCAGCTAGTGTTTGCTGCTGCATATATTTAATTTCTCGGCTGTCAAAAGTCGGTTTACTTACAACATCAATTAATGTTTTTAATGCTGGTTTTAAGTATTCGGAATCACTTAGTGTTCTAAGCGATACCAATGCCATATCTCGATCCACATCAGCGCTATATTGCGCACCTACATTCTCAAATTGAACTGCAATATCGTTTGCTGATAACCCATTTGCACCTTGTGCTAATAAATTGTTGGTTAAATTAGCTAATCCAAACTGTTCTCCATCACGCGCAGAACCAGCATCAAAAATTACTCGAATATCAACTATTGGTAGTTTAGGAGTAGCGACAAAGTAAACGCGTACTTTTTGCGCCGTAGTCCAATATTCTATTGGTAAAATATTAGGAGTAAGTGCATCTGCTGCAAATGCAGCATGACTGAATAACAATAAAACAAATGTTTTTTTCAATTTAGTGAACATAATCTTCTCGCATAGATGGCGCTGATAATTGCTTTTTATTGCTCATGGCTTGTGGTTCTAAAATTGCAGTTGTTTGACGTTCAGGCGTTAAATATTTTTGTGCCACCATTTTGATTTGTTCTGCAGTCACTGCCTTTATTGCTTGAACGTAATGCGATGCTTCTTTAGAAGACAAACCAATCACATTAAAACGTCCCAATTGCGCAGCTTGATTTAACACTGAGTCTTTAGAAAAAATATTCTTTGCTATCAATAATGTTTTAGCGCGTTTTAATTCATCTGGCGAAACCAATTGCGTTTGCAAAATTTGAATTTGTTTCCAAATTGCTTGTTTTACAGTGCTAGCATTTTGTTTAGCACTAGGAATAGCATCAATTTCAAATAAGCCAGCTAAACGACTATATAAATCGTAAGAAACACCTATTTCTGCAGCTAATTGCTGATCATGTACCAAGATTTTTGGTAAACGAGCACTTTCACCACCAGCCATAATTATGCTTAACACTTCAAGTGCATAAGCTTCATCAGGATCAGTAGTAGTGGTTACAC
>CAZYCO010000021.1:21514-24863 GCA_964645885.1 uncultured Gammaproteobacteria bacterium | reverse complement strand
GCTGAAGAAAGGTTGTGACATATGTTGCTTAGTAATAGGTAATTGTTTTTGAGGAATAGAACCAAAGTATTTTTTAACTAATGAATAAACTGTACTTGGTTCTACATCACCTACAATCACAATCGTGGCATTATTTGGTGTGTACCATTTTTGATACCAAGCCGTAACATCGTTTGCAGTCATGTGTTGTAAATCATCATTCCAACCAATTACAGGATGTTGATAAGCAAAACGAGTATTTGCTTGTGCCATAAAACGTTCATTGGTTAGTGCCATTGGATTGTCTTCAGTTCGCATTCTGCGCTCTTCCATGACTACTTGAATTTCTTTATTAAATTCGTCTGAAGAAATCATTAAATATTGCATGCGATCTGCTTCTAACTCTAATGAAATAGGTAATCTATCTTTTGCTAGCTCTTGGAAATAACAGGTTAAATCATAGCTGGTAAACGCGTTTTCATTACCGCCATTTGCAGCGATGATTTTAGAAAATTCTCCTGGGCCATGTTTTTTCGTGCCTTTAAACATCATGTGTTCAAGTACATGAGAAATACCGGTTAAACCATCTGGTTCTGACGCCGAACCAACACCATAACAAACTTGACTGACAACAACCGGCGAACGTTTATCGACTTTAACAATTAACTTTAAGCCATTTTTAAAAGAATATTCATTCACAGTAGATGGTTGTATTAATGCCCAAGAATAAGAAGATAAGAGAAAGCAAGAAACCGCAAAAAAGCGTTTGAACATAGTTATTTCTCAAAATAAGGTTCACGATAAAACGAATAGTATGTAGAATAACCCACTACAATACATTAGCCCAACTATCATTTTAAGTTAATTTTTGAGTCACACCATGCTGAATTTTTTGAAGCGTTTTAAAGACAAAACGCCTAGCGAAACCGCCTCTAAACCCGGTTTATTTCAACGCTTAAAAAGTGGTTTAAAACACACAAAACATCAATTGGCCGATAACCTAGCAACTCTTTTCCTTGGCCAAAAACAAATTGATGATGAATTATTAAAAAAGCTCGAAACCCTTTTATTAACAGCAGATTTAGGAGTTCAAACGACTGAACAAATCCTGAAACAACTAACCGACAAAGTTGCTCGTAAAGAATTAACTGATCCAAAAGCTCTATTTGCAAGCTTGCAAGAATTACTATTTGAAATGCTATCCCCTCATGCTTTGCCACTTACAATCGACGCCGCAAAACGTCCTTATGTTATTTTGGTAGTGGGAATCAATGGCTCTGGTAAAACCACAACCATTGGAAAATTAGCTAATTATTTAAAACAACAAGGAAAAAGCGTTCTTTTAGCCGCAGGCGATACCTTTCGTGCTGCAGCTATAGACCAATTAAAAATTTGGGGTGAACGTAACGATATTTCTGTTGTTGCTCAACAACCAGGTTCCGATAGTGCATCGGTTATTTTTGACGCAGTACAAGCAGCCAAAGCGCGCGACATCGATGTCGTAATCGCTGATACCGCGGGTCGTCTTCACACTCAATTACATCTCATGGATGAATTAAAAAAAGTAAAACGTGTGGTAGCAAAACTCGATGATTCAGCTCCGCATGAAGTGTTATTAGTCTTGGATGCTAGTATTGGTCAAAACGCGTTACAGCAAGCAAAGCAATTTCATGAAGCAATGAATCTGACGGGACTTGCTTTGACTAAGCTGGACGGAACAGCGAAAGGTGGAGTGATCTTCGCTATTGCCAATCAACTAGCGCTTCCAATCCGTTTTATTGGGATCGGTGAAGCAATTGATGATCTAAGACCTTTTGATGCGGAAGAGTTTATTGCAGCATTATTTTTGGATACCGAAAATAGTACAGCTTAAACCACATACTTTTTTTAATTTATAGAGACAATTTCATGACAACGTTTTCATCATTTAATCTTTCGAATGAAACCCTTAAAGCCCTTGAGAAAAAAGGCTTTGAAGAAGCAACTCCAATTCAAGCGAAAGTCATTCCACTTATTCTTAATTCGACCGTTGATATTATTGGTCAAGCGCAAACCGGTACCGGTAAAACTGCTGCATTTGGTTTACCGTTACTAGAATTAGTGCAGGAAAAAAATAATCGTACCCAAGCTGTTATTTTAGTACCTACACGCGAACTCGCATTGCAAGTATCTGAAGAAATCAATTCATTTAAAGGTAAACGTCATTTAAATGTCGTGCCAATCTATGGTGGCCAATCGTTCAATGAACAATTTCGTCGTTTAAAATTAGGCGCGCATATTGTTGTTGGTACACCAGGTCGTGTAATTGACCATTTAGAACGTAAAACACTTTCGCTTGATCATGTGAATTATTTCGTACTTGATGAAGCAGATGAAATGCTCAACATGGGATTCATTGATGATGTCGAACTAATTTTAAAAAATACGGCGCAAGAAAAACGCGTATTTTTATTTTCAGCAACGATGCCAAAACGCTTAGCGCAAATTGCTGAACGTTATATGGGTAAAAAAGAAAACGTTTCAATTGAAAAAACCCAATTAACAACTCAACTCACTCATCAAATTTATTTTGAAGTTGCAGAGCGTGACAAATTAGAAGCGCTTGGTCGTATTATCGATATCGAAGACGATTTTTATGGTGTAGTATTTTGTAGAACCAAAGTTGAAGTTGATCAAGTTACTCATCAATTAACCAATCGTGGTTATCGTGCAGAAGGATTGCATGGTGATATTTCCCAACATTTCCGTGAAAAAATATTGGAAAAATTTCGTCATCGACGCATCAATATTTTAGTTGCAACTGACGTTGCTGCGCGTGGTATTGATATTCAAGACTTAACACATGTTATTAATTATTCATTACCACAAAATCCTGAATCATACGTACATCGTATTGGTCGTACTGGTCGCGCCGGCAAACAAGGTACTGCGATTACGTTTGTTACATCGCAAGAATATCGTAATTTGTTATTCATTAAAAAAATTACTAAAACTGAAATCCATAAACAAAAAGTACCAACCAAATCAGTCGTAATTGAGAAAAAAATGGATCGTATTGTGAATGCAATTTCAGAAGTAATTTCAAATAAGCAATATCAGCCTTACATGGATCTTGCCAAGAAATTAACTGAACTTGAAAAACATGATGTGGTGTTAGCAGCTATTATTCAGCATGCTTTCGCACGTGATTTAGATGAAACTCGTTACCGTGATATTGAAGACGTCGCAATTGATACTAAAGGTAAAACTCGTTTATTTATTGCGCTTGGAAAAGCAGATGGTATGACACCAGTTAAATTAGAAAAATTTCTAAAACAAAAAACTGGCGTAGAAAATTTACAATTACGCAACCCAGAAATTTATGATCGTT
>CAZYCO010000021.1:18881-21492 GCA_964645885.1 uncultured Gammaproteobacteria bacterium | reverse complement strand
GCCGTTCGAACAAGCGGAATTAATTTTACATGGTTTCAAGAAAGATAAAGGTCGATCGATTGTCACTCGTGCTCGTAAAAGATAATTCGCATTTCTTATTAAAGATTAGGCATATATCGATGTATATGCCTATTTTTTTAACGCCAAATAATTCTTATCAGTAGATACGCTACAAACATAGCAAACAACGTTGTGACACAAGTAATATATATTTTAGTTTTCTTAGTTGGATAGCGCTTATAAATTTGATGTATCAAACCTTCCAAAGTAATTGTGCCTGGACCATATGTCATCATCATCATTAACACTAAGCCCCACAAAATATGTTGATTCAATGCTGGTATGCCTTCATGCGTTCTTAAAAATGGGATCATCACCGAAGTCACAAAATTTACTTTAAACAAACAAAATGACATCAATCGACCAGCAACGCCTAAAATTAAAAAGATTGAACCACCGATAAAAAGAAGCGTGGTTAAAATCGCGACTATATTTGGGCCGTTAGTAAATGGTGGCGGCATTTGATAAACATACCAAAACATAAAAAGTGTCGTTGACCAAGTTTCTAAACGACTAAGACCCGTAAGTAAAAATATTCTTGCCATCCAGACACGAGCGATTAAGTCTGCAATTGGCGATAATCGATCAAAAAAACGTTCGAACTGAAAATAAGCCTGTAATAATTTACTAGGTTTTTCAAAGGCTTGAGGATTACGTTTTTTAATCCTTGCTTCGATAAGCCGATCAAGTGAGAAAAGTTGCGGGCCATGCGTTACTAATAAAATTAAAGCAATTTCCCAAAGAATAAATGATTGCAACATTAAGTAACCATCTTGGGTCCAAAGAAAAGGAGTTGCTAACATTGATTCTAATAAAAGTAGAAAGGTAATAAATGCAGGCAAGCGCCCACCTAATCCAAGCACCAAGAAAATTGGCAGAATAAATTCTAAAGCCGTAGTTAAAAATAATGCTAGCGTTGGATGAATGAATTTTAAGTGATAATAAGATTGAAAAGCGAAAACGTTAGCTTGCCAATATTTTACCTGCTGTAACCCTTGTTGTATCAATAATTTTGATACCCAAACACGCGCAAATAAATCAACAAACGGTTTTAATTCTTGAAAGAATCGATCAAATAACCAATACAATCGTTTAAAAATATCCATCTAGCATCCTTGTTTAGCAAACCCAATTACCCATTGTTGTTTTACAGCTTCAGGAATGAGTGAAACTACATTAAAATTTTTTTCTGAGAATGCAATACAAATTTCATCAAAAGTTTTTTGCTGAGCAATCAAATTTAATAATAGCCACATCGGCTCTGAAACATCAGCTAACGCTATATGCTCGCCCTGCCTAAAAATAACCAGCTGATTGCCACCACTATCTAAATCGATTTGTTGTTCAACATTACTTACTTGATGAACATGCCAAATTCGTTGCACTGGATAATTAGATCGCATTAAGGCTAAAGCTTTAGGTAAACAAAAAACAATTTGCTCTAGCTGTTCATCAATTAACAACGATTGCCAATGCTCATTTTCAAGTTTAGGCGAATCTTCCGCTTGCATAACGCAATGACAAAGCCACTCCAAATGAGCAACATCAGATAAATAAGGGATAGATTGGGTATGCGCAAAGCTTTTTATAAATTGTGAGAATTCTTCGCCATAATGATTTAAATTTTCGGAATAGGATGGCGCCTGCGCAATATAACAATTTGCAAGCGCAACAAAAAAATCTTCGCCTACTAATTGATAACAAACAGGATAAGTTTGTTTTAAACAAGCAATATAATTACCGATAATACTATTACGATAAATTTCTAGCGCGCGTTCAGCACTACGATGTTTTGTAGCTTGAATTTGCGCTAAAAATGCTTGTGAGCTTTTTTTATTAAAAATTGCATCAAAAAAGTTCTGTTGTAACTCACTCAGATTCATACAAAAAATCCTTGTGCTTTGCGTACTTCATTCATTAATACATCAAAACTTGGAATATCAATATCCCATTCAATCGCTGTTGGCACAGCGCCAAAATAATCTATTGATTGTTGAAACAAGTGCCATACCGCGGCATGAACGCTAGCGCAATGCATATCTAATAAATGGTCATGCTGTTGATTAAATCCAGCCAAATGCAATTGTTTAACTATTTTTTTATCGATGTTGGTTAAATAAGTATTTGGATCGAGTTCGAAATTACTACAACTTACGAAAATATTATTGATATCCAATAACAAATAGCAGCCAGATTTTTGACATACCGCATTTAAAAATTGCCATTCCGTCATATCTGAGCAATTGAAGGTTAAATAGCTTGAAATATTTTCGAGCATAATAGGCTGTTTTAGAAAATCTTGTACCGCTTGAATGCGCGCAACAACATGGTTGAGCGTTTCTTGATTAAAAGGTAATGGTAATAAATCATTGCTATAACGTTTGTTAAATCGATTCCAACTTAAATGATCTGAAATCCAGAATGATTCAATTCGATGTGCTAATTGTTTAACTTTTTTTAAATAATGCCAATCAATCTCATCTACTGATCCAATGGATAAACCAACGCCATGCAAAGTCACAGGATAGTGCTGACGAATTTTTTCTAAATG
>CAZYCO010000021.1:15444-18814 GCA_964645885.1 uncultured Gammaproteobacteria bacterium | reverse complement strand
GTTTATTTTTAATAATATAAGAGAAATGATTTGAACGTAGTCCAGCACCTACGCCAACAATTGGACTATGTTCAAAATCAATTGTTTTCACAGTAACAATTTATTTAGATGTGTTGTGATTTGGTAAATCAGAAGAAGGTAATTGATTTGGCGCTTTAGTTGAACCATTTACTAATTTGTTACAACTGCCTTTAGGTAGATAAATCCAAGCATGTTTATCTGCATCAAAACCACTTTGACCAGCGCATGCATTCGCGCTTGATGCACAATCATTCATATGCGCTTTCACTACCCCATAACATTTTTCCATTACTGGTGCTTTAGGTGCTAGAGAATTAACTCTGCCAGGCATATTTTCTATTGGTGCTACTTCTTGTGGTTGCGCAAAACTAGAACCAGATGTGCTCAGTACAACTGCTGCAATTGTCGCATGCATTACTTTCTTCATCTTGATACTCCTTGAAAATCCTTGAAAACGTCTGCATTCTAGCAACCAACTTTGATGGGTCAAGAAAGTAAGTTTGTTATGTTATCTTCAAAAATTGAAAAAATACGTTACTGCCAATATGCAACTCTAATTAAAGATGCAAATGTTCTAGCACACGATCAATATGGTCGAAATAAAGTTTTTTTAACGCCCGATAAAAAAATTATAAAAACATTTCATGTTTCGCATTTTCTCAAAGAACTATTTTCATCTCGAATGATGCGATTTTTGAAAGCCGTTTCCAAATTAAGACAAAAGAATGTCGCAACGATTTATCCAGAAAATTATTACCGTTGTATCTCTCCTAAATTAAATATTGTTGTTTATCCTTATGTTGAAGGTGCATCACTACGTGATGTATCACAACAAAATATCGGCATATTGAAAGAATTCGCTTTTTTTCTTGCACATTTACATCGTATGAATATTTATTTTCGGGGTATTCATCTCAACAATGTTGTAGTCGGAAAAAACCAAAATTTCACTTTAATTGATGTTTCGAACACAAAATTCAAAGTAAATATCAGACGTAGAGCTAAAAATATTGCTTATGTATTAAAATATCCTGCAGATTTTCAAACATTTAAACAATATGGTGTGACTCGGTTTTTAAATGATTATTTAAATGCTGCACAACTTAATAAACGCGAAGAAAAAATATTTAGAAAATATTTGCATCATTATATTAATGAGTAATGCTGTTTTAGTTTTAATTTTGATCCGATGAACCATAATTAAAACTTGGGCTAGAACTCAATTCTTCCACGCGCGATTCATTTTCAGATTGTTCTGTCACAGGCTTAGGAAATAATAATTTAATAGTTTTACTATTATATGCAGATGTATAAAACAAACTTTTGATACTTTGATTTTGAGTGAATTTGCCGTAATCGCTTTCACTTGAAACATCAATCTCATGCGGAATGCCAAGTACTTTATCTGCTATCAAACATACTTGAATAAAATCATCATAAACAAACGATTTTGCAGACTGAGTTTTAGTAAATTCAACATAAAAATCTTCTACTATTTTTCCAGGTTTTAATCTTGAAGCAACTTTGGTTTTCTTAATTTCTAACTCGATACCTAAATATTCTTTAAAGAATTTAATTAGGTCATCACGATTAATCCCAGCACCAAGCGGACTTGAATCGAAAGTATATGGCGCATCATCTAAACCAGAAACAACGCCCATGAATTTGCCGCCAATTGCTAACAAGCCCACAGCATAAATTAAAACGTGTATAGGATTGATAGCATACGTACTCGCGCCAAAAACATCGATAACAACATGCGCAGTACCAAAATGATCTTGTAATAATCTGAGATTATTCGGAATAAAAGCGTAATAAATTTGATGACACTTTGCTGCGTTTTCCGGATATAAAGGTGTTATTCCAGCTGCGATAACTTCTGCATGAGGTAATAAATCTTTTGTTTCACCGGCACCAACTCCAGCACCTGCACCTAATTCAATTATTTTTGGTTTTTCGATTGAATGTAATGCACTCAAATAATCATTGATACGTAAGCGATTATTTAACGATTGCTCATTTTGTTGCGTTAGTAGCGTTACATAATCAGGAAAAACATGACGCGCAAATGGCCAATTAATTTGATCGTAAGGTAATCCGGGTGCACAAAAAGTGTTGTTCCCTTCTATTTGTCCATCAGCATTGTAGCCGTAAGTATTTGGTTCAGGTTTAAGCGATCTAATTCGTGGAGTATATGGTTTAGTTCGTTTATTAAGAGTGCGCTTATCAACATAAATTAATCTTTGTATATAAGGATTAAACCCTTTATCAGGGTTATATTTAAACCGAACATCTTCTGCTAATGGAATTTCGAAATATGAATTTAAATATTCTATAAATTGTTTTTTACTTGAATCTCTATTTGTAGTGTTTGCGAGTTGTTTTATTTGCTCACGATATGGGTGGTTATACGTTAATCGACTGCCACATTCTACTATCCATACTGAGCGGCTATCTGTTGATGAGTAACAATATTCTTTTGGTTCATAGATCCAAAAAGTAGATTCATATTTAAAATTTTCATCTTGTTTATCTTTGGGAATGAATCTTTCAATAAATTGATAATAAGCCATTCGCGCAGCTTCGTATGAAAAAAAACAAAATTTTAAATCTGATTGCGTTGTTTTAAATGGTAAATCTCTATCTTCATATTGAAGTTTGTATGATTCAAGCTCATATAAAGGGATTTTATCTGCGGGCATGAGGAAGTACCTATTTTTTTAATTATTTTTAAATTTATGAACTGCTTCAATTAATGCTGTAACGCTTTCCGGATCAGTGTCTTGTTGAATACCATGACCTAAATTGAAGATGTGGCCATAACCTTTGCCATATCGTTCTAAAATTTCATTAACAGCTTTTGCAACTTGTGCAGGTTTAGCGTAAAGCGCACCTGGATCTAAATTGCCTTGTAATGTAACTCTATCGCCGATTTGTTTTTTTGCTGTAGCAATATCAATTGTCCAATCTAAACCCACAGCATCGCAGCCACTATCTGCAATCGAGGTTAACCAATTGCCACTACCTTTGGTGAATAAAATAACTGGAATGTTATGTCTTTGTTTTAACTGTTGCACAATCATTTTCATGTAATGCAATGAAAATTGTTGATAATCATTGGTAGATAAAATTCCACCCCAAGTATCAAATAACATAACTACATCAACGCCTGCTTTAATTTGCGCTGATAAATATTCGATAATTGTAGCTGTTAGCTGTTGTAACAGTTGATGTAACAGTTCGGGTTCACGAAATAACATTTTTTTTATTTTAGTGAACTGCTTACTGGCACCACCTTCAACCATATAAGTTGCGAGCGTAAATGGACTGCCTGAAAAACCTAATAATG
>CAZYCO010000021.1:0-15423 GCA_964645885.1 uncultured Gammaproteobacteria bacterium | reverse complement strand
ATTGCATCCATCACATAACGCAATTCAATTTCCGGATCGATAGAATGTAATTGCTTAATATCTGCTTCTGTTTGAATTGTTTTTTGAAAATGTGGGCCTTCACCTTCAGTGAAATACAAACCTAATCCCATTGCATCTGGAATGGTTAAAATATCGGAAAAAATAATTGAAGCATCTAAATCAAAACGACGTAGCGGTTGTAATGTGACTTCACATGCAAGTTCAGGGGTTTTGCATAAAGTTAAAAAACTACCTGCTTTTTCGCGAGTTGCACGATATTCAGGCAAATAACGACCAGCTTGACGCATAATCCAAACTGGTTTGTGATCATGTGGTTCACGTCGTAATGCTTTTAATAAGCGATCATTTTTTATCATGTTTTTTTCTTCGATTGTTCAGTTTCAGTGCCGTTTACCCACTGAATGGAAATAATTTCCGGCGCAGGTTTTGCCAATACTGTTGGCGGATTTAAAGAACGTTCATAAGCTTCTTTCATGACTTGTTGCAGATGAGGTCCAAATACCGCTGTGATCCCTGGAGAACGCTCAACCATCAACATAATTTTACTAACCGGATACGTTTTTAATTTTTGTTTTTCAATTGTATGCGTAGATGAAATCATGAATGGGCTAATAAAGAAATTTTGTTGTTGCAACATTTTGACGTTAAGTTCAGCAAATAATAATTCATCTGCAATTGTTTGCTGCACATTTGCGATAAAACGCTGTTCCATTTCAGATATTTCAGTTTGCTGATTATCATTTTGAAACCAGGTTAACTGGAATTTAGGAATTTCGGCGTAACGACTAATGAAGTAAGAAATATTCAATATCACTAGCGCAACAATCATTGCGCCAAATGTTCGAATCACTGTTAAAAATTGAGGAGATTTGCGGTGATTTTGCTTTTTTTGATAATCATCTAACCATGATGTTTTCATTAATGCTGTAATCCTTCCAGGAAACCCACGGGTTTTTTCATAAATTAAATCAATAAATTTTTTCTGCATTAATAGTTGATCTGAAATTCGATCCGAAAAAGCGAATTTTAAAAATTTAATTACTTCTTGTCTTGATAATGGTATTAAAGCTGTACAATAAAATTGTACTTGTTTTTTATAATGCTCTAATACTAATTTCAATCGTTCATCGACTGTATTGTGTCCCACTAAAATGAATCGTAAGAAAATATTTTTTTCACCTTGTGCTTTTAATAAAGCAACAATAGCACTCAATATTTCATTTGAAGCAAGCTCAGTGTTATCAACAATTGCAATAAATGAGCGCTCTTGATTATGTAATAGAATTAAAAATGCGCGTAATTGTTCAGGAATAGATAAATATTCAGGAATAGATTTTTCAATACCAAAACCTAGAAGTAATTTATGTAAGAAATCTGTAATGCTTTCTTTGCCATTGATTGTTAAGAAATATACTTGCTGCTCGTGAGTTAAGTGTGGTGCTAAGTAGTTAGCAAATGTTGTTTTACCAACATATTTTTCACCTTTAATCCCAACTAAAAAATTTTTGCGAAATAAATGATGCAACAAGACATCGAGTTCTTGTTCCCATTCTTGTTTATAAAATAATGTTTCTACTGTTTCTTCGCGTGTCATGCGTTATTCCTGCAAACTTTGTTGCTGCAATAATGAACGGACCAGCGCGATTGGTACTTTGTCTTGAACGACTGCACTGCCAATTTTTTGCAAAAGCACTAATCGCAAATCTTGTGAAAAATTTTTTTTATCAAGCAACATCGTGTCTAAAAATTTTTGTATTGAATAATGGCGTGGAAGTGCAACAGGTAAAGCAAGTGATTGTAAAAATTGCATGAATTCAATTACATCTTGTTTAGCTACCAATCCTAATTCACAAGATAACTTCATTGCTAATACCATTCCGCACGCTACCGCCTCGCCATGTAACCAACTGTCATCATATCCTGATAAAGTTTCAATAGCATGAGCAAAACTGTGCCCAAAATTAAGTAATACTCTTTTATTACTTTGTTCTTTTTCATCTTCACTCACAATACTAGCTTTAATTTTGCATGATTGCTCAATAGCAAACATTAAGCTTTGCTTGTCTCGCGCGATTAAAGCATCAACATGCTGTTGTAACCATTGGTAAAAATCTTGATTTGCAATTAAGCCATATTTAATAACTTCAGCTAAACCAGATCGATATTGCCTTTGATCTAGTGTCTGTAGTGTTTCAATATCAATGATAACCGCGCTTGGTTGGTGAAATGCACCAATCATATTTTTAGCATTTGGATGATTAATTGCCGTCTTACCGCCAACAGATGAATCAACTTGTGCTAATAAAGTAGTTGGAATTTGAATGAAATGAATGCCACGCTGATAACAAGCTGCTGCGAAACCCGCTAAATCACCAATGACACCTCCACCTAAAGCAATAATAAAAGCATCACGTTTGAAACGATATTCAATTAATTGATCCCAAATGTATTTTAAATTATCAAAAGATTTTTCTTTTTCACCGCTTGGTAAAATTACACTGTGGCATTCGCGGGTGGCCAATGCATCTTTTAAATATCGAAGATAATGAGGTGCAACATGATTATCAGAAATAATTAAAATTTGTTTTGCAGGTATGCTTTCCTGCAAAAAATGCTGCAAAGACAACAAATTACTACCGATGTAAATTGGATAACTACGTTCTTGAAGTTGAACTTGTATCGTTTTCATCATTATTAGTTTCGTATATGTCGCACAATATTTTGAATAATAGAACGAATACCATGACCATCTGTTTCGACAATACAATCAGCTAATTCTTCATAAACCGGTTCCCGTTCTTCAGCTAGCTGTTCCAGCTTTTCTCTTAAATCACCATTACGCAGCATAGGTCGTTTTCGATCATTTTGGGTGCGCTCAAATTGCTGCTCCAAAGATGCTTTTAAATACACCACGACGCCACGTGCGCTCAGTACTGTGCGATTTTCCGGGGTCATGACTGCGCCCCCGCCGGTTGCAAGTACAATACCTTGCATTTTGGTTAACTCGTCAATGACTGCTTGTTCGCGACGACGGAAGCCATCTTCCCCTTCAATATCAAAAATCCAATTGATATCAGCACCGGCGCGATCTTCGATGATTTGATCTGAATCATAAAATTCTAGACCTAGTTCTCGCGCTAAATAACGACCAATTGTAGTTTTACCCGCGCCCATTGGGCCAATCAAAAAAACATTCAATAATTTTTTCATAATTCCAACTATCGTTCCTTTTACCTTTATTCAATGATGGTTGGTGTCACAAAAATCAAGAGCTCTGTTTGCTGATTTTCTATCGCTTGATTTTGAAATAAGTATCCCACTAAAGGGAGTTTTGCAAAAAAAGGAATCCGTTTCTTCGAATCATTTTTTGCTCGTTCAAAAATACCTCCTAGCACAATTGTCTCGCCATTATTCACTAATACTTGTGTTTCAAGATGACGCGTATCAATTGCAGGAACACCTAATACCTCAGGTTTACTGCTACGTTTATCCTGGTTCACGATTAGCTTCAGCAAAATTTGTCTATCAGGCGTTATTTGTGGTGTAACTTGCAATCGCAACACGGCTTTTTTGAAAGAAACACTGGTCGCACCACTGGCCGATGTTTCCTGATAAGGAATTTCTTCGCCAGCTTCAATAGTGGCGGCTCGAAGCTCCGCGGTCAACAAATGTGGATTAGAAATTATTTCTCCTTTACCTAAACTTTCCATAGCAGACAGTTCAGCATCCAACACAATTCCAGCACCAACTTTAGCCATAGCAAGCGCAATTTGCCCGGTACCAACTACTCCTTCTAATGTTTGCGGTAAATTCACATTTAATTGCTCGCTTGGAATATTTTGATTTATCAAACTTCCAGATAATCCTAATCGCTTATGTTGTAACCCCAATCTCGCGCCTAATTCTTTATTGAAATTTCGGTCAACATTCACCACCCGTGCTTCAATAGCAATTTGCCTGACGGGTCTATCAAGATGCTGAATGACTCGCTGTAGCTGCAACATATTCGAATTTAAATCTTCTACAACTAAACTATTGGTGCGCTCATCGACAATAATTTTTCCTCGTGTCGATAACAACCCATTGCCAGATGTTTTAATTGATTGCATCACATCTTGCGCTTTAGCGTAGTTCATGGTGATCACTTTAATATTTAGTGGCGTTAAATCATCTAACTTTTTTTTCAACTCTAATAACTGCTCTTTATTAGTTAAATTTTCACTAGCAGTAGAAATAAAAATGGTATTTTCAACTATGTTCTTTTCTAAGTGATAAGTTTTTAAAATTAAATTTATAGCTTGCTGATAAGAAATATTGTCTAAATTAATTGTAACTTTTCCTTTAACAGAACCACTTAAAATTAAATTTACTTTTGCAGCATCTGCTAGTACCTGCAACACTTCTCGAATATCAGCATCTTTAAAACTTACTGTTATTTTTGAAGCTGTTTCAGAAAAAGCCATGGGAGAAAAAAGTAAAATAAAAATATTTACAACGATCTGTTTTTTAATCATTTTAACTTCTTTATAAAAAATTCTTTAAACAATCGTTGTATTAAGAATGATAAAAAATCAGTCGATGTATCATGCATCGAGAGCTAAATAACAAAGGAGCTTAATTTTCTTCTTTTACCAAGCAATTTTTATCTGTTGCGAAATAGCTGATAATTTTTCCTTTAATTTATATCGAGCCAATTTTTTGTTGTCTTATTACTTGAAAAACAAAAAAAAATGATTGACCGACTATTTTAGGTTTGTTTTTTATCGCTAATTGTCTAGGTTGCTGTATCTGTTGAATTAAAAATTGCTGCTGAGTTTTATAAGATAAATAGTTTTGCCAACTCGATTGAATAACTAAATAGCACATTATTGAAAAGAAACAGCCACTAAAAAACAAACAGAAAATGAATTGTTTTTTTGCAGATAACATAACAAGGTAATCAAGTAGATCAATAAAAGTTGCATATAACCTGTACATGGATGAACTCTATTTTTTTAATTTATTTAAAAGTTGAGAATTTTGCTGCTTGAATTGAAAAATTTGATAAAGAAAAAAACTTTTTATTAAAAGAACTGCTATCAACACAAGCGTAAAACTTAAAATTAATTTTTTAAAAAAATTACTTTTACTTTCTAAGTAAATATTTTTTTGTTGTTTATATAAATTAATACTAATCACAAGAAAGTTTCTCTTAATCCTAAGCCAATACAGCGCACAAATGATTCTTTGATGTAATATTTTTCTTGTTGATATAAATCACTGTTATGGCCAAAAAAAGAAGCGAAATTGGCAAACTCAGATGGAATTTCAAATCGCCGTTGAATCATTTCGCTTAATTTAAATGCTTTATTAGGTGCAGTTATTACTAAACAGTGTTTAGGTTTTTTATTTGGAAAAGATAAATTAAACATTTGTAAGTTAGCTGCAACGCGCTCAACTACAGTTTCAAAAAATAATTCTCGTTCCGCTAATTCTTCAGTAACTGTTGATGACAATGCCGAAACAACGGCAGGCTTAGGCTCAATTAAAAAATATGTTTTTTGAAATTCATCAGCTGAAATTATTTCTTCACGATGCAATAAAACTTGGTTATTTATTAAAAAAAGAGTTTGTAAATAATTCTCTTCGAGGAAAACAACTGAAAATATCTCATTCGTTTGCCACAAACTAATTTTCTTTAATAACCATTTTGCCGTGCGTGCAACGGCATATGATGAAACATCGACTAAACGTAATTTAAGTTGCACTTCATTTAATAAATTTTCATAAAAGCGAATAATATCTCGTTGCGCTGCAACAAAAGTTACTTCAATAATTTCATTCGTATTAGCATCGCGATGGATATGATAATCAAATTGCAAATCTTCAAGTGAGAAAGAAATATCTGTCCCTATTTCTTTTAATAAAACAGTTTCAACTTCAGTATCACTTAAAAATGGATCTACTTTTAAGGTTCGGGTAATAACATAGTAATCTGATAAGGAAATAGCCGTTTGCTTTAAATAAGCAGGCATATGTTGCAAACCTTTGCGTAACGCTTCAAGCACCAGCTCAGGCTGTTGAATTCGATGTTCGATTACAGCATTTGATGGTAAAGGTTGAATAAAAGGACGTTTAAATTGCTGATCGCTATCCAACATTAGAAAACGAATTTCAGTATCGTGGATATCAAGAGTAAGTAGCGGTGCGGTTTCCTTACGCCTAAAGATTTGCTGCAGCATAAAATTCCCTTATTAATCGATGTTATTTCCTTTGGAAAAGCAGTATAGAACACAAACTTAAAAAAGTTAGAAATTTAACAAACTTTTTTTTAGAAATTCGTTATTTTCCTTTCGGATGCCGTTATAATCGCGTGCTTTCAAGTACCGGTTAAACCTAATTTATGGACTTTTTAAACAAGTTTTTTCGTCGCTTAGTTTGGGGCTGTTTTAGCCTAGGTTTCACGCTCATTGTATTGATGGTATTCGGCTTACTTTATTTAGAAATGCGCTTACCTAGTATCGATACAATTCGTAATGTTCAAATGCAAATCCCACTACGCGTTTATTCTAGCGATAATCAATTAATTGCTATGTTTGGTGAAAAACGTCGTATCCCAGTTACGCTGGATCAAGTACCAAAACCCTTAATTCAGGCTATTTTAGCTACCGAGGACCAACGCTTCTTTGATCATCCAGGCGTTGATTTTATGGGATTAATGCGTGCAGCAGTTGAAGTTGTGCGTACAGGAACTAAATCGCAAGGTGGTAGTACCATCACCATGCAGGTTGCTCGAAACTTTTTTTTAACACGTAAAAAAACTTATATCCGTAAATTAAATGAAGTGTTACTCGCATTAAAAATCGACCGAACATTAAGTAAAGACAAAATTCTTGAACTTTATTTAAATAAAATTTATTTCGGTCATCGTGCTTATGGTGTAGCTGCTGCTGCTGAAGTTTATTTTGGTAAAACATTAAAAGAATTAACTTTACCTGAAATGGCAATGTTGGCTGGTTTGCCAAAAGCGCCATCATCATTAAATCCGATTAGTAATTACAATGCAGCGCTAGATAGACGTAATCACGTACTAGAGAGAATGCTGATAGAAAATTACATCAGTAAACAAACTTATGAAATTGCTATTCGTGCACCTCTTGTGGCTTCTTATCATCAACCTATTTCCACTTTAAAAGCACCTTATGCTGCTGAGATGGTGCGTCAAATGATGGTAGAACGATTTGGTGAAGATGCTTATACCCATGGTTATCAGGTCTACACCACAATCGATAGTCAATTACAAACAACAGCCAATCGCGCACTGCGTAATGGCCTTATTAATTATGATATGCGTCATGGTTATCGTGGTGTCAAAATAAACTTGGTTCGACAATTTAAAACTAAAGATCCTGCTGTTTGGAACAAGTACTTAAGTAAATTACATAACATTAATGGTTTGAGACCAGCAGTGGTTTTAGATTCCACAGCTGAAACCATTACCGCTATGTTGAACGACAAAGAAAAAATAACCATTTATTGGCAAAATATTGCTTGGACTGGTTATCCATCTGCTCTTGCATTCAAAAAAGGCGATGTCATTCGCGTCGCGCTACAAACCAATGGCACTTGGCGCTTAGCCCAAGTACCTAAAGCTGAAGCAGCAATTGTGGCAATTGATCCAAATGACGGCGCAATAAGAGCCGTGACTGGTGGTTTCTATTTTTCTGGTAGCAGTTTTAATCGTGCGACTCAAGCATTACGTTCACCAGGTTCCAGTTTCAAACCGTTAATTTATTCAGCCGCATTGGAAAAAGGTTACAACCTAGCAAGCGTCTTTAACGATGCTCCTCTAGTGATTTGGGATCCAGCAATTCCAGGCTTTTGGCGACCACAGAATGATTCGCGCCAATTTAGAGGCCCAACTCGTTTACGCTCTGCTTTAGCACGCTCAGTTAACTTAGTATCGATTCGTTTATTACAAGCGATTGGTGTAGGTTATGGTGTACGCTTTGCTGAACGTTTCGGTTTCAGCAAAGAACAAGTACCAAAAGCATTATCAGTTGCATTAGGAACAGGTACGGCAACACCACTTCAAATGGCAACAGCCTATGCTGCTTTTGCCAATGGCGGATATAGAATTTCGCCTTATATTATTAAAGAAATTAAAGACAGTACCGGTCAATCCATCCTGTTAGCAAAACCTTTACTTGCTTGTGATGTGTGCGAACATAGAGCACCTCAAATTATTACCTCGCAAAATGCTTATTTGATGGTGTCAGCATTACAAGAAGTAATTAAATCCGGAACCGGGCGCGCTGCACAAAAATTAAAACGTACGGATATCGCAGGAAAAACCGGTACCAGCCAAGACCAAAATGATGCTTGGTTTATTGGTTTTAACGGCGATTACGTAGTTGCAACTTGGTTAGGTTTCGATCAACAACGTTCTACAGATGAACATGGTTCACAAGCAGCACTACCAATGTGGATTGAATTTATGGATGTGGCATTAAAAGGAAAACCTGAAAATACGTTAGCGAAACCAGATGGCATTATCACAATCTCTATTGATCCTTATACCGGCGCCAAAGTGCCAGATAATCTTCCTGGTGCAATTACTGAATACGTAAGAGAAGATGATATTAATCGAATGACGAATCATGATTATGTCACGCGTACTGCGCCTTCAAATGAAGGTGGAAACTCTAGCGGAAGCGAACCAGCAGAAGCTGAACATTTATTCTAAAAACCTATCTTTCAGAATGCTTGGTGGGCAAGAATTTCCGATTTTTTTGCCCACCTTACAGAAACTTAGAACCCTTCACCTTGCTTAAAAAAGTGTTTTCTGTAATGTTTTAACTCTTCAATTGAATCGCGAATATCATCTAAGGCTCGATGACGACTCTCTTTTTTTACGCCTTTTAAAATATCTGGCGCCCAACGAACAGCTAACTCTTTAATTGTACTAACGTCCAAATTTCGGTAATGAAAATAACGTTCTAACGCTGGCATATGTCGATATAAAAAGCGCCGATCTTGGCAAATACTATTACCGGCCATCGGTGATTTTCCTGCTCCAATATGAAGTTGCAGAAAAGCTAAAGTTTGTTGTTCCGCCATACTTTCAGTAATTTTACTATTTTTAACGCGGTCGACTAATCCGGTTGAATTATGTTGCTTGGTATTCCAATCATCCATTCCATTCAAAATTTCATCAGATTGATGAATCACTAATTCTGGCCCTTCCGCAATCACATTGAGCTCCGCATCAGTTACGATAGTGGCGATTTCAATTATTTTATCTGTATCGACATTCAGGCCTGTCATTTCTAAATCAATCCAGATTAAATTGTGATTTTTAGGCATGTATATATTCCTTAAAAAATTTTTTGATTGTTGCTAAAAATACCATTAAAAATTCATACTTAGGAAATTATTGGATACTATTAACTATGAAAATCGTCGTGTTTTTTATCCTTGCTTATTTATTAGGCTCACTATCAAGTGCGGTAATTGTTTGTCGTTTTTTAAATTTACCTGATCCTAGAAAACAAGGCTCTAACAATCCTGGAGCGACTAATGTATTACGAATTGGCGGAAAAAAAGCAGCAATTGCAGTATTAATTGGCGATGTTTTAAAAGGAACACTTGCCGTTGTATTAGCTAAATTAGCTGGCTTACAAAATCTAGACTTATCTTTCGTTGCTGTTTTTGCTTTCCTTGGACATCTTTATCCTATCTTTTTTGGTTTTAAAGGTGGAAAAGGTGTTGCTACGGCTTTCGGTACAATTATTGGGTTATCTCCTTTGCTTGCGTTAATGTGTGCAGGTATATGGTTTATAGTTGCCAAACTCACAAAATATTCTTCACTCGCAGCAATTAGTACCGCTATTCTTAGCCCGTTTTTATCCTTATTTGTCACTAATTCTACTTATTTTCCAGCACTAAGCGTAATCAGTATTATTTTGCTGATCCGTCATCGGGCAAATATCTCTAGGTTAATAAATGGTACTGAGATGAAAATTGGCGAAAAAAATACTTGATACGGATTATGTGATAGATGTTAAAAAAATTTCTTTCGTTCTTGCTGATTATTGCAACAGCAGGAATTCTTTATATAGGTATAAATATTATGTTTAGCAAAAACCAGTTTAAAAAATTTTATAATTTAACTACTCCAATTAAAGAAGGCTTAGTTGTTTTCCCAGGCGATCCAGAAGTAAAAATCGAAAAACTGAAAGAACTAAATGAACATGAACACAACAGTTATAATTTATGTGCAGTAAGCGGTGGTAACCACACAGGTACTCACATCGATTATCCTTCTCACGTTCACTCTACCGGTAAAAATAGCAGCAACTTTCAACTCGAAGATTTAATTGATCAACCTGGTGTGATTATTGATGTTCCTCAACATCAAACTTCCATCTCCAAATCATTTTTAGAAACACAAAAAAAATCTTTTTTCAAAGGCGCGATTGTTTTTTTTAAAACTAAAAATTCTGACATTCCTAAAACTCAAGCTAATTTCACTGAAAGCTTTGTTGCAGTTGAACCTGACGCAGCTGATGTTTTATTAGAAGCAGGAGTAAAAGCGGTAGGAATAGATTATTTGAGTATCGATCAATATCAAAATGAAACATTGCCGGTACATAAAAAGTTATTAGAAAAAGATATTTTGATTGTAGAAAATTTAGAATTAAAAGATGTTCCTGCAGGTGAGTATTTAATTTCAATCGCACCTAATCAAATAGAAGAAATAGATGGCGCGCCCGCAACAGTTTATGCAAGACCACGTTAATCAATAGGTTTTTTAATGGTATGGAATAAAGTACGTAACAATATAACCGTCAGCATTTTAGTTTTAACCCTAGCAATTTGGTTTCTATATGCTGTACTTTATTTTTATCTACGCGACTCCCATACCACTTCAATAGCAGCATCTGGCGTATTAACTTTAATTGGTGAGGCTGGATTAGACTTCATTATTTTCTGTTTAGGTATTTCGCTTTGGAAAAAAACAGCAGAGCAATTTGAAAAAAATATTTATTTAATTTTTGCTATTTCTTTTTTATTCGCAGCATTTGCAGATACAGTTTATAACTTAATTTTAAATGTTTTTCATATTCAACAATTTAATATTGGTCTTTATTTATTATTTGATATTCCATTTTTATTATTTTTAATTTTACAAACTAGCATTTGGTTGTTTATTTTTATAAAAAATATCAAATACGAACCAATTAAAATTTACACGTATCTTCCAGTTATTTTTATAGCAATTTTGATTTTTTTAACTTTCATGTTTGGAATTCAATGGCGAATTTCAAAACTATCTACTGTTGGATTTTTACAATCAATAGATACTTTATTAGAAGCAATTAGCTTTGTTTTTGCAGTATCTTGTTTGGCGCGTGCTAAAACAACTGTCCTTCGTTTTTTATCCACCGGTTTTTTGTTAGTGATTGCGTCTGACTTAATGATCAGATATGACTTTATAACCAATACTATTAGTGCAGAAAATCCATTCGAATTAACTTGGGTATTGGGTTTGTTATTTATTACTGCAGGTTTTCTTTTTGCCAAATATTCACAATCAGATACCGACAACACGAATTTGGAATTATTACCAAACAATAGTTTACAAGCGCAAATTGCATTGTGGTCTTTTATATTATGTTTGTTATTAATTTTTTCAATTGCTGCAACCGTGTTTTTATTTTCATTAAATAAACAAATTTATTTACGTGAAAGGATTATTAGTTTGCCTTCGGTATTTATTTTCTTTTCGGTGTTGTCTGCTATTTGTAGTAACTATGTATCGATGAAATTATCAGCGCCGATTCAAAATTTAGAAAATTTAATTATTAATTTCTGGAATACTCAAAATGAAAAAGAATACCAACAAATACTTAAAAATAGCTATATTTTAGAATTTTCCAATTTAGAGAAATTTTTTATTGAGTCATTCAAAGCGTATCAGCAAAAGCACCAGCTTGAAGTTGAATTCGCTAAAACAGCAACTCAAGTTGCGCATGATATTCGCTCACCATTAGCAACTTTAGAAATTGTAACCAATAGTTTACAAAATATTGATGAACAACCGCGCAATTTAATTAATTCCGCAATTACTAGCATCAAACACACCGCTGATAATCTGTTAAAACAATATAAAAACAAAAAACAAACTAAGCCTGAGCAAATTGCAACATTATTAGAAGAAGTCATTCTTCAAAAGAAAATTGAGTTTTCAGCAAAACCTATTTCATTTGAAATTTATATCAGTAGAAATATCAAACCCGCTTTAGTTAGCCTTTCTGCTCCAGAATTTAAACGTGTCATTTCTAACTTAATTAATAATGCAGTTGAAGCTATAGAAAACCACGGAAAAATTACGGTAAATATGAAAAAAATAAATCATTTTGCACTAATTGAAATTACTGATACTGGCAAAGGCATGTCAAAAGAAGCCATCGAAAAAATTCTTGCAACCGGCGAAAGTTTTGAAAAACCACAAGGACATGGCTTAGGTTTAACTTATGCCATAAATTGCCTGAAAAAATGGCATGGCGAATTTAAAATCAAATCGAAAATAGGCAAAGGCACAACCATTCTTTTATTTTTACCAATTACTTAATTCTTCTAAAGACCATCTGGGATAAACATTTAACGCTAAATTTTTATCAATCTGATGTCTTTTAAATCGTTGAAATGCAGCAAAAGCAATCATTGCGCCATTGTCAGTGCAATATTTTTCTGGTGGAAAAAATGCTTGTCCTTGTAAATCATTTAACAACTGTCGTAACTGATGACGTAACAAATAATTAGCACCAACCCCCCCGGCAACAACTATTTGCCTTAATCCTGTTTGCTTTAATGCGCGTTTGCATTTTGCTACTAAAGTTTCAATTGCTGCTTGTTGAAATGCATAAGCAATATCAGCTTTGGTTTGTTGGTCTTTTGCTGATTGGTTCCAGGTATTAACTGCAAATGTTTTTAAGCCGCTAAAACTAAAATCCAATCCTGGTTTTTCCATCATCGGATGAGGAAATTGAAATCGATCTTTATTACCTTGTTTTGCAAGTTCAGATAATGCTTTACCGCCCGGATAAGGTAGGCCTAACAATTTAGCGGTTTTATCAAATGCTTCGCCAACAGCATCATCAAGCGTGTCACCTAAAATTTGATATTGCCCTAAATTTTTTACTTCAACTAAAAGCGAATGTCCGCCCGAGACGAGTAAAGCTAAAAATGGAAAAGTTGGCTTTTCCTCACATAGTAATGCTGCTAATAAATGCGCTTCCATGTGATGTACAGGAATAGCTGGAATATGAAGTGCATACGCTAAACTTTTGGCAAACATGGCACCAACTAATAAGGCACCAATTAATCCTGGTCCTGCGGTATAACCAACAGCATTGATGTCATGTAGCGATAATTCATGTTCAGCTAACATTGTTTTAATCAGCGGTGTTAGTTTTCGGATATGATCACGCGATGCTAATTCTGGAACAACACCGCCATATTTGGCATGCAAATCAACTTGGCTAAAAAGTGCTTCAGCAATTAACCCTTTGTTTTCATCATAAACTGCGACGCCTGTTTCATCGCAAGATGTCTCAATACCTAGAATTTTCATAATTGTTCCTATTTTTTCATGCCAGCGAAGGCTGGCATCCAGTTTATTGTTTGTAAAGAACTGGAGCTAGGCGGAGTTTATCCTCGCGTAGGTGAGGACTGGCATGACAGAAATGTAGAAACACCAAACCCACATGGCACCATGTGGGTTGATGATTGAAATTTGTTATTCGTTCGAGCCTGAACCAAATTTCATTGTAGGTGCTGGCGCTGCTGGTACATCAGCATTTTGTTTCGCAATCGGGAAGCTATATCCTGTCGCGCCATAAAATACTTCTGTTTTTCCAGCATTTGCAGCGCGTTGTTCTGCTTGCTGTTTTATTTCTTCTGTATTTGGTCCATTTCTCCACTCGTTATAAGCAAAAACGCTTGTTGCAACAGTACTAGAAATTGCCATTACTTTTTTTGGTGTGAAAAATTTAAACATAATAAATACCTCTAAAAAAATTAGATAAAAAATTTCTTCAACTGCACATGCAGTTTGAAAAATTAAAAATAGAAATTAGAAAAAATTACGTATTACGCCTCGTCAGGCATGATATTTGTTCTGCCTTATGGCAGAAGCAGTGAACGCAGATGAAGAGAAAGGATTTGTGAACTAGAAAATTTACGGCAAAAAACAGCTATTTCAGCGTTAGCTGAAATAAATGTTGTTTTTATGTTGCGTAAATTTTTCATAAATTGAATAAACAAAAAATAAAATTGAAATAAATGTTAAAATACTATTGCTTAAAAAATTATTAACTGCAAGATAAAATAATTAAATTTTTTACAGGGAGAAAAGTATGAGAACGCAAAACGTAGAATATAACCACAATGATCAATTACTCGAAGGTTTTATTGCTTATGATGAAAATATCTCTAACAAACGTCCGGTAGTAATTGTTGCGCATGATTGGTCTGGACGAAATGATTTTGCATGTAATAAGGCTAAATTATTAGCAGAAATGGGTTACGTTGGTTTTGCACTTGATATGTACGGTAAAAATAAAATTGGTAATAGTAATGAAGAAAAATCAGAACTCATGATGCCACTTGTGCAAGATAGAAAATTTTTGCGTAGTCGTTTATTCGCTGCACTTGAGACATTAAAAAAGTTCGAATTCATTGATCAAAATAATATTGCTGCCATTGGTTTTTGTTTTGGTGGTTTATGCGTTTTGGATTTGGCGCGAAGTGGTGCAGATGTTAAAGGTGTTGTTAGTTTTCATGGTTTGTTAAACGCGCCAGAAAATTTAGCTAATGAAAAAATCAAAGCAAAAGTATTAGCACTACATGGTTTTGATGATCCAATGGGAAAACCTGATTTAGTGCTCGCATTTCAACAAGAAATGACAAAAGCGCATGTTGATTGGCAAATGCATATTTATGGCAATACTCTTCATGCTTTTACAAATCCACTCGCAAATGATCCCGCACTTGGATTAGTTTATAACCCAGTTGTTGCACAACGCGCCTGGACTGTAATGAAAGATTTTTTAAAAGAAATTTTTAAATCATAAAAATATTAAAGGAGTTTGATATGCAAAATAAAAATACTATTCAACAAACCATTACTCAAGAAGAAACTATTGAAAATCAATTGCTAACAGCAATAAAAAACCATGATCTTTATACCGTTATCTCATTAAATTTATCAAAAGAATTTGTTGAAAAACAATCTGGTGGTCAAAGGCAGTCTTTCTTACATGCCGCAGCTTATTTTTCAAAAAATGAAGCGATTAAAAAAAATAAAAAAATAAAAAAATTTGAAATGACGAAAAATTTTCGTTATTTTTTATTTTT
>CAZYCO010000020.1:0-31503 GCA_964645885.1 uncultured Gammaproteobacteria bacterium | reverse complement strand
AAATTGTTCTGTAATTTGAAAAAATTTTTTAATCCATCGTTTAAAATTACAGAACAATTTTATATTGAATGGCAAAATAAAATTGATCCAGAAGAATTAAAAGAGCAATTAGGTGCATCTTTAGTTTCAAATTTAATTCCACTTATTCCAGGCCTTAAAAAAGCTTCATTTCATCGAGAAAATGAATATCGCCTATATGAAATGGAAATGATGATTAACGGTGACTCATATCCAGAAAAAATAGAGGAAGATCGAAAATTTTACAATGATGGCAAATCTAGATTGATGCGAAAATTTGAACCTAAAGAATTAAAAGAAATTTGGTTAGGATATTCTTCTGAAATAGAGCAAAAACAGTTAAAAAAATTACTAAGTGAAAATGGTTATGACACCAATAAAATTAAAATAAAAAAATCAACCGCTTAAAACTAATTATCTATTAATGACTATATCCAAGACATAAAATTTAGAATCAACAGCCATAATCGGAAAATGGCGTGGTAATTCATTCTTTTTGATTTCTTTAAAGTTATTTTTTTCATAAAAGCGATGTGCAGCTAAATAAGAGCTAGTTGTACCTAAATAAATTTTTGATACGTTTTTTGCTTTACACCAATTAATAGCGGTTTCTAAAAGTTTTTTCGCAACGCCAATACTTTTGCCGCGAAATTTTTCAGCTACAAACATTTTACGAAGTGCAACATGAGAGTGACTAATATCAATTAAACCCAAGGTACCAACAACTTCATCAAATTCATTAATTGCGATCCAAAATTGACCGTTATCTTGTTGATAAAAACTTGAGATCCGTTCTAAATCGGGTTGATCCTTAATTGAAATCGGAATGCCGAATTCTTGAGTTTGAATAGAGATAATTAAATCAATAACTTTATTTTTGTATTTATTTTCGAACGGGATAATTTTGAATTTCGACATGACGCTATCCTTTGAAACTTTATCGATAACTGTTATTTCATTATTAAAGACAGATTAGGATTCTTGCAACTCAGGAATTTCTCCATCTACTTTCTTTGAATGATCTTCTGCTATCAGCATATACATAGCAGGTACCACAAATAACGTGAATAACGTTCCAATTGAAATGCCGGTTGCGATAACTAATCCAAGATTATAACGACTTAACGCGCCTGCTCCTGTTGCACGAATTAGCGGAATTACACCTAATACCATTGCGGCAGTAGTCATTAAAATAGGGCGTAAACGAACTGCTGCTGCTGTTTCTATTGCTTCACGTTTACTTTTACCAGCTATTTGTAAATCATTTGCAAATTGCACGATCAAAATACCGTGCTTACTAATTAAACCAATTAAAGTTACTAAACCAACTTGGGTATAAATATTTAAACTTGCGCCACCAATTCCAAGACTGATAAAAATCATTGCACCACAAATTGACATTGGCACACTAATCAAAACGATGATTGGATCTCTGAAACTTTCAAATTGCGCAGCGAGTGAAAGAAAAATAATGATTAAAGCAAAAAAGAATGTAACCACTAATGCGCTGCTTTCTTGTATGTATTGTCTGGATTGAGATGCGTAATCAACACTATAACCTGCTGGTAACACACGTTTCGCTATATTTTGAAATGTCTCAAGTGCTTGTCCCATGGTCACACCTGGAGCAGCAACTGCAGAAATTGTTGCTGAATTTAATTGTTGGAAATGATTCACGGATTCTGGAACTACTTTTGATTCTAGATGTACCAGTGTTGAAAGTGGTACTGAAATACCATTATCAGTATTGATGTAATAATTTTTTAGTTGCTCAGCGTTGAAACGTTGATTACGCGTCATTTGTGGAATAACTTGATATGAACGCCCCATGTAATTGAAATAATTAATATAGTTTTCACTTAATGCCGTAGATAAAGAATTTGCGATGTCTTGCATACTTAAACCAAGTTCTGCTGCTTTATCACGTTCTATAACAACAGCAGTTTGTTGTTGATCAATTTTCAAATCAGGATCGAGGTAGAGGAACATGCCGCTAGCTTGTGCTTCTGCTAAAACATTTTGTACCACTTGATTCATATCTGAAAATGAAGAAGTAGAGGTAATTACAAATTGAATTGGTAAGCCGTTGGTATTTCCTGGTAATGGAGCAGGTTGAAATGCAGCTATTTTGGCGCCGGCAATTTGATCTAATTGTTGCTGAATTAAAGGTTGTAAATCATTACTGGTACGTTTGCGATGATCCCAAGGTTTTAATACCGTACCTACGATTGAAGTATATAAATTACCCTCACCATTAATTTGAAAAACATGATCATTTTCAGGATAGTGTTTGAAAATTTCGAATACTTCAGTGCCATATTTTTCTGTTAAATATAATGGCGTATTTGGTGATGCTGTAACTTGCGCAATTACTACACCTTGATCTTCTTGTGGTGCTAATTCTGAAGTCGATGTTGCGTATAAAAAATAAATACTGAATAAAATGATTCCTGAAAAAACTAATGTCACTGGTAGATAATTAAGCGACGCGGTTAATTTTTTTTCATAACTTAATTTTAATTTGTTGAATTTTTCATCAACCCATTCGATAAATTTATAATTGCCGCTATGATTTATTCTCAAAAATTTTGAGCACATCATTGGTGACAGTGTTAAGGCAATAACGGCAGAAACACCCACAGCGCTAGCAAGTGTGAAAGCGAACTCAGTAAATAATGCGCCGGTTAAACCACCCATAAAACCAATAGGTAAATATACAGCAACTAATACCACTGAAATGGCAATGATTGGATTTGCTAATTCTCGCGCACCTTTAATTGCTGCTTGAAAAGCAGATAAACCTTCTTCCATATGGCGATGCACATTCTCAACGATAATAATGGCATCATCGACCACTAAACCAATTGCTAATACAAGTGCTAAAAGCGTTAATAAATTAATTGAATAACCGAGCATTAACATAATGCAAAATGTACCAATTAATGAAAGCGGAATTGCAATTACAGGAATAGTGAGTGCGCGTAACGAACCAAGGAACAGAAAGACAACAAGTGTAACAATAGTAAATGCTTCAAATAATGATTTAATTACTTCACGAATGGAACTGTTTACATATTCAGCAGAGTTATAAACTATTTTGCCTTCTAAACCTTGAGGTAATTGTTGTTGAATTTCAGGAAAAACTTTCAATACATTACCAATTACTGTTAATAAATTTGCTTCAGGCGTTAATTTAATTCCAATATAAACTGCAGACTTACCATCGAATGCAACTGATGAATCATAATTTTGCGAACCTAATGAAACTTTTGCTACATCTTGTAATCGAACGAAAGCCCCATTTTTATAGCGAATTACTATTTTTTTAAATTGTTCAACGCTTTGTAATGAAGTGGTAGCAGTTAAATTAACGGTGAAGGTATTGCCATCAGTACGACCAACTGCAGAAATAAAATCATTTCTTGCTAAAGCATTTGCAACTTCTGCAGGTGTAATGCCAAACCCTGCTAGTTTGACTGGATCAAGCCATGCGCGTAATGCAAATGTTCTGGAGCCTAATAATTCTGCTAATTGCACACCATTAATTGACTGTAATTTAGGTTGTACTACGCGTGTTAAATAATCAGTAATTTTATTAGCGGGTAAAATTTTGCTGTAAAAGCCAATGTACATCGCATCAATTGGTTGTCCGATAGCAACGCTAAGTCTTGGTGGCAGCTGCGCATTTTTAGGTAATTGATTAATAACAGCGCTTACTTTGGAATTGATTTCGGCTAACGCTTTAATATGGTTGTAATTCAAACGTAAATTTGCCTGGATTGTACTTAGACCAAGTGTGCTGCTAGACGTTAAGTAATCAATACCACTTGCTTGTGCAATTGAATTTTCTAATGGTGTAGTAATAAAGCTTGCTATGTCATTAGCATCTGCACCAACGTAAGTTGTAGTGATGGTAATAACAGCGTTTTCAGTAAAGGGATATTGCAAAATCTGCAATGCAGCAAGGGAGCGCACACCCAGAACTAAAATTAACAAACTGACAACAACCGAAAGCACTGGGCGTTTTATGAAAATATCAGTGAACTTCATTATTCATCTACCGCTTTTGGTGATGGATTACTTGCTGGTTGTACTGTGTTGTTAATCATCACAAGGCTGCCATTTCTTAATTTTAATTGACCGCTAGTTACAACGGTTTCACCAATTTTTAAGCCAGATAAAATTGCAATTTGATCGCCTCTAGTTTCACCAGTACTCACAATACGTTGTTGAGCTTTATAAATTTGATTGTCATTTTTATCTTTGTGATCAGGCGTTAAGACATAAACGATGTCACCATAAGAATTAAAGCTGATTGCAGCTTGCGGTAAAGTTAAATAATTTTTCATTTCACCAGTTGTCACTGTAACGTACGTGTACATGCCTGGCGTTAAAGCGAGTTTCGGATTTGGAATAGTTGCTTCAATTTCAACGTTACGAGTATTTGGATCGATAGCTGAATCGATAGTAGTAACTTTTCCTCTAAAATTTTGTCCAGGAAAAGAATCAGAAGTGATATTTACTTCTTGTCCTACTTTTAATTTTGGCAATTGTTGTTGTGGTACATAAAAATCAACATAAATTGGATCGAGTGTTTCAAGAGAAGTAATTTTATCGCCTGGATTTAAAAATTGTCCGGGATAAATAGCTGAAATTCCTAACCTACCAGTAAATGGTGCACGAATAGTTTTTTTCATAATAATTGCAGCTTGTCCGGCAACTTGTGCTTCAGTTGTTTTTAAGTTGGCATAATCAGTATCAAGCGTTGCTTTACTAATTGCTTTTGCGGCGTATTGTAATTTATCGCGTTCATAGGTGATGCGTGCTAATTCTTGTTGCGCTTCATACACATGTAATTGTGCAACTTCAGGATCAACATTTAACTGCGCCAAAATAGTATCTTTTTCAACCATTGAACCTGGCGTGAAGTAAATATATTGCACCATGCCTGATAATTCAGTTGTGACATTTACACCTAAAACTGCGCGTGTACTGCCAGTCGCTTTAATTTGCGGTTGCCAAAAAGAATGTTGAGCTACAGTTGAAGAAACAGTAACAATTTGTTCTTTGTTCGCCGAAATTGCGCGTTTCATCATGATATGTTTGAAACCTTGGAAGATAAAAATACATCCAAAGATTGTTCCAACACTAATTAGCATGATCGACATTTGTCGTTTCACTAAAAACCCCACTTAAAGATTAAACTTTTTTATTTTTATCATCTTCGTTTTTTTTGGTTGTATTATTTTGCCACCAACCACCGCCTAATGCTTGAAATAATGCTGCTGTATCACTATAGCGTGCTGCTTCTGCTTGAATCCGTGTAAGACGCATTTGTTGATACTGTTGTTCAGCAGTTAACAATGTAATAAAACTCACGCCACCTAATTTAAATTGTTCACGTGTTAATAACATACTTTTACGCGCAGCAAGTTCAGCTTGTTTACGCGCACGTAATGCACGGGCATCAATTTCAATTGCGTTTAATGCATCTGCGACATTTTGAAATGCTTGTAATAATGTGTATTTATATTGAGCTAGATATTGATCTAATGAAGCGATTGCAGCACGGCGTTGTGCTAATAAAGCGCCGCCTCTAAAAATGGGTTGAGCAAGACTTGCCGAATAGCTCCATACTTTTACGTTCTCTGTAAACAATTGATTAAATACCGTAGCAGACCAACCATCTTGTCCACCGATAGTAAATTGAGGAAATAAATTTGCAGTCGCTACACCAACTTGGGCAGTTGCGGCGTGTAATACTGCTTCTGCAGCTAATACATCTGGTCGTTGTTGAGCTAAAGAAGATGGAAGCGATACTGGAAGTTCTCTTGGTAATTCAAACATAGATAAATTTAATTTAGGTAATGCGCTTTCGCCTGGAACAGTACCAACTAAAATAGCTAAAGCATTTCGATACTGAGCTAATGTTTTTTCTAAAGGTTGTAACGTTGCTTTCGTGTTAGCCAATAAATTTTCTTGTGACATCACATTATCAAGTGAAACGCCGCCCACTTTAAATTGGCGTTTAATAATTGCTAATTGTTGTTCTTGTTCGCGAATCAGTTCTTTTGTGACATCGACTTGATCTTGTAATGACGCAATCGTGATTGCTGTGGTAACAATATTCGAAGTTAAGGTCAGATAAGTTGCAAGTAATTCATAACGTTGTTGATCAATTTGAGCACCATACATTTCTAATTGACGACGCGCACCGCCGAAAATATCTAAGGTATAACTTATACTCACACCAACGTTATAAAGATTAAAAATATTTTTGATAGCTGGGTTGTTAGGAAGAATATCAATACCTTCTGCTTGTAAATTAATGCGTTGTCTTTGTGCTGCGATATTTGCTGAGACAGCAGGAAGTAACAAATTACCAACTTGAGCACGAAAGATTTCTTGAGCGTTTCTTAGTGATGCTTTTGCGCTATCTATTGTTGGATTATTTTTAAGACCACGATCAATCAAGTCATTTAATTGTGGCGAGTGAAATAATTTCCACCAATCAGCAGGAATATCTTTACCTAAAGCGAAATATTGCGATTTGCCAACATTTTTTTCTCTTGGTGCTTGAGCCGTTTTAATTGGTAGTGAAGTTTCAGTATAACGACTTGGTTTTGGTGTTTGTGGCCGTTGATAATCAGGACCAACCATGCACGCGGTTAAAACAGTGCTGATCAGCGCTGTCAAAATAATACAAGATGACACACGATCGATTGATAAATCCATTTGTATAATGAAATCCTAAAAGTTACTCCTGAAAATTATAGACATAAATTTTTTTTAGTTTTAGGAGTAATGATGTGTAATAAAATGAAAAATTTCTTAAGAAAGATACTAGGTTTTGAACTGAAAAAATGCAACAAAAGAAAGGTAAGTTGAAAGCTCAACTTACCTTTTAATTTTTTATGAATTAATTAATTTAGAATCTTTAACAACATTTGCCATTGTGTTGATTTCGCTGTCAGAAACTTGATTCATCTTTGCAGAATAACGAACAGCATAGACACCATCGATACCATTAAATGCTTTACCAAACATAATTTGATCTGGGAAGCCACCACTACAACGTGCAATATTCAATTGATAAGTTGTAGATTGAGTAGTTTGCGCAATGATGTTTGAATCAACTTGGTTACAATATTTTTTTGCGCGTACCATTTCATTTTGAACAAAATTTTCAGCAGTGATAGTAGGTTCATTACTATAAAGAATCGTACTCGTGCGAATACCTTCTTTCCAACGAGATAAATTTTGATTTTCAGGCATGAGTGTCACAACAATACCTTTCTTATCATCAGAACTTTTATTAACAACATTCCAATTCATCTGAGTCGATGACAAATTCAAATTAATTTTTTGTTTGGTTTTAGGACTTTTATCGCCACCGAAATGCCAGCTGTCTGTATTACAAGCGGCTAAAAATACACAAAATGAAAATGCGATTGATTGAACTATATATTTTTTCATGGCATAGACTCCCAGTTATTTCAAAGAAAACAAACTAAGGACATTTAGATGATAGAAACGTAAGTTGGAGTGTCATCCAACTTACGTAGAGAAAGATTATTTCTGTGGATTGCGAATTAATCTAGAAGATTTGATTACGCCAGCCATGTAGTGGATTCGTTTTTTGGAAACTTCTCTAACTTTTGCAGAATAGAGCACGCCATATACACCATCGGTACCATTAAATGCTTTACCGTAGTGAATTTGTTTGTTTTCCATAATAGCGCAGTTAGTTGTTTCTGCACGATAGAGTACATATTCAGGAGTTTTAGCAAGTACTTTGGTTGCAACATCGCGGCAATCAGCGATTGCATCTTGTACTTGTAATTGCAGAAGTTTATCAGCATTGATACCAGGTGCGTCTTTATAAAGAACAACTGTTGAGCGAATTGCTTCATTGTAGTTTTCTTTAGTTTGTGGCTCTGGAGCAAGCATCGTTACGCTGCCACCGTTCATAACATATTGATTTATTGTGTGCCAATCTCTTTGAGATTTAGGTAAATTCATTGAAACAGTTTGTTCAGGTGTACTTAAACCTTCTGCTTCTTTTTTAACAACATGTAACTGTTGGGAATTATTGCCAGCAAATTCGGTACAGCCAAATAGGAATAAACATCCTAATAATACGGCAGCGCCTTTAATTGCTACATTTAAGTTTTTTCTCATGAACGACTCCTTGTTGATAGAAAGAAAAAATAAAAATCCGGTTTTATCCTTCGGTTGTGCATGATACGAAGGCTGATTTAAATAACAAGGGTGTCTATGCTTTCTATAAGTGGATTTTTTTATGGCCACTGTATTTTTAGTGGTGATTACTAATCCATGTAGGGGAAAGGCGGGCAATATTTTTATTGCCGCCAATCTTTTTTGAAACTTTCAAGTTTTACTTCTTTTAACATACCTTGAGGAGTGAAATAGAAATTAACTTCTGGCCAACCTATTACTTCACAAGCACGACATGATTTAGTCACTTTTGAAAGTACAGTCACAACTTGTGAGCCATCATGATTGGTTCTAATGCGAGGTTCACTCCAATTCATAATTAAAAAATCTTCATTATGATGTTGCTTGTCAATTGTGCTATCTAATTTTCGTGGATCAATTGCGGTATCAATTAAGCAACCTGTTGGGGTAAATATATAATAATGCTCTTGGCCATCTGCTATAAAATATTGAGTGAAAATGGTTAATTTACCGGCTTTTTTTGCTTTAACTGCGCTGACATTTGTTTCTAATTTATCAGCGACGGTTCTAATTTGACTGCATGCTCGATTCTCAGATATGACATTGCGCTCGCATGTTTGATTCACCATAGGCCCATCTTTTGGGCATTGCTTTATCAAGGATTCACATTTTTTATAATTATTAAAATTAAAAGGCTTAGCTTCTGGTATGCGCTGACATAAGGTCGCTACATTACGCAAACCTTTTTCGTTATCGCAGAAATTACATCCAGGTGCTGCAAAAGCAAAAATAGGAAAACACATAAGAAAAATAGCTAAAATGCGAACTTTCATAACTCACTCACTTTTTTAAATTATATTAATTCAATATAGCAGTATTTTTTATGATTAAGAAAATTGTTTCAGGTGGTCAAACAGGTGTTGATCGTGCGGCATTAGATGTAGCAATACAATTTCATATACCACATGGGGGCTGGTGCCCTAAAAATCGAAAAGCAGAAGATGGTATTATTCCAAGTAGTTACTGCTTACAAGAAACAGAATCGGAAGATTACAAACAACGTACAGAATTAAATATTTGTGATGCGGATGGCACATTAATATTGGTAACAGAATTACCAGCTGCTGTTACTGACGGTACAATATTCATGATAAATCTTGTGCAACAGCGACATAAACCATATTTAATAATTGATTTATCTGATGAACACCATACTCATAAAGTAGTGGAATGGCTGAAACGAAATGATATTGAAATTTTAAATATTGGCGGCCCGCGTGAATCACAACGACCAGGGATATACCAATTAAGTTTTTATTTTTTGGCCAAAGTTTTTAAATTATTACAATATTAAATTTCTTTTGCTTTTTTGTTCATTGGTAAATGTAAATTGGATGCTAATTTGCACTTATTTAACAAGCGAATCACAAGATACGACAAATCAAATTGCCACCACTTTAAACCATGTCTTGCTGAGTATGGAAAAGCGTGATGATTGTTATGCCAACCTTCACCTAAACCAAGAATAGCGAAAATAATGTTATTTTTACTGTGATCAGTGGTTTGATAACTTCTAAAACCAAATAAATGACAGATTGAATTAATTGACCAAGTAATATGTTGTACAAAAGCAACACGTACTAAACCCGCAAATAATAAGCCGATTCCAAAACCAGCCCATGAACCATAATAAATACCACTAATTACGCCAGGAAGTACTAAGCCAGATAAAGCAATCCATAAGTGGTTTTTATTAATTGTTCGTAAATCATTATCTGCTAATAAATCTTTAATGTAGAACGACCAATTTTCAATGCTATGGCTAAAAAACCATAGAAAGTGACTATGCAAAAAACCAACAATACGTGATTGGCTTTGATGAGGGGAATGGGGGTCACCGGATACATCTTGATGTTGATGATGGCGTCTATGTGCTGCTACCCAAAAAAATGGCCCACCTTCAAAGGTCATACAACCTAAAGCAACAATAATCATTTTGATAAAGCGATTAGTTTTAAAACTTTTATGTGCTAAGTATCGGTGATAACCAATACTAATACCAAAGCCAGTTAAGATATAAAAAATGACGAATAAACCAATATCAAAGGCAGTAATGTTTAAGTCTTTAAAAAAATAAATAAAAAATAACGCGCAAATAGTAGGAATAATAGTAACGACACCCGCAAATATCTTTTCTTTGGTATTCAAAGAACGCGTTAAACGTAGAGCATTGGAAGAAGCCATTAATTCATTTTCCTTTATTAAGAAATCTTTCAAACCATTTTTGTGAAATAGCTACAACTTGTTCTAATGTACCAGGCTCTTCAAATAAATGTGTAGCGCCATCTATAATTTCGAGCTCTGTTTCACATTGCATTTCGAGCTTGGCTTTTTTATTTAGCACTAGAACGACATCGTCTAAACCACCCACAATTAGTAATGTAGGGGCGGTGACTTTTAATAATGCATCGTCCGCTAAATCTGGGCGGCCACCTCGCGACACAACAGCTTTAATCATATCACCATAATGAGCAGCAGCAACGAGGGCAGCGCCAGCCCCTGTGCTTGCTCCAAAGTAACCTAGCTCTAAAGATGAGGTTTCAGAGTGATTTTGCAACCAATCTGTAACCTCTATTAGACGTTTAGCTAGTAATGCGATATTGAAACGAAATTCTTGAGTAAATTGATCTTCGTTTTCTTCAATGGGCGTAAGTAAATCAAATAGTAGTGTTGCATACCCTTGTTTATTTAAAGCGTTTGCAACTAATGTGTTGCGAGGGCTAAATCTTGAACTACCACTACCATGTACAAAAACTATAATACTTTTACTTTCTTCAGGAATAGTTAAATTGCCTTCTAATTTTGCATAAGTAGTTGGAATAATAATTGATTGTGTTTCCATGTTTTCCTCTCTTGATCCGAGATCCGTTACAATTTTTTTATCTGTATATTTTAAGATTAGCAAAGTTTCATTTGGTATAAATTAAGAGCAAGAGACCTTTGTACTATAATAAAAAATAGGAGTTTTAGAGGAGTAATATGATATGAATATCAGTGAAATATGTAATAAAGAAGTATGCACCATTAATAAAAATGAAAGCATAAAACAAGCCGCAAAAATAATGAAAGAAAAAAACATTGGTAGTCTTGTGATTCTTGATGATGCAAAAGAAAGTCAACAATGTCCGGTTGGAATTTTAACTGATAGAGATATTGCAATTAAAGCTGTTGCTGATAAAGAACAAGATTTAAACGACATAACAATATCTGAAATTATGTGCACAGATGTTCTGATTATCCAAGATGATCAAAACTTATCAGAAGTGATAAATGAAATGAAAAAACAAAAAGTTCGGCGTGCACCTGTGGTTTCAAAAGATGGAAAATTATGTGGCATTGTAAGTCTTGATGATTTACTCATCTTTATGGCGCAAGGTTTAAGTGAGTTAACTGATTTAATTGAAGGTCAAGTTAAAGCGGCCTAATAATGAAGCAAGAAAAAAGAAAATGGTCACAAGCTATTACTGAAAATAGCCGTGCTCTTGATTTGGAGGAGGGTGTATTTACTTGGAAAGATGCTAAAAAAAAAAAAATTGCGCAATCCTTAATGCATTCTGCTTTAACAAGTAAAAATAAAAAAGGTACGCCATTACAATCAGCCATGTCGATGTTAAATTTTTATATTAATCGAGCAGGCAAAAAGTTAGATAGTGAACAGAAAAAAATATTAGAAAAAGCAAAAGAAGAACTTCGGAAATTGTAAACATAGTTAACAATTGTAAATGTGGACTTTGAATGATTATTGCAAAACTAGTGGCTGGTGTGTTTTCCAAATTAATCTGGAATAAATAAAATAATTTATGATCGACGCACCAGCAATTCCCAATAAAACAAATCCATTTTCAATTATTGCTCCAGTGCCAATATATTTAGTTGCAAAAAACACAATGCTAGTCTGAGTAACAATCGACAATATGGAATAAGTGTTAAATTTGATGAATGCTTTAAAAAATTGCGCTGTTTTTTTGAACTGAATTTTTTTATCAAGAAAAGAAAAAGAATTATTGAAAATAAAATTTGAAATAATTGCACATTCGACTGCAAACATATTTGCTAGCGCTGGATGCAGCCATTGTCGCATCAAATTAAATACAATGAGTTGTAAAATTAATCCAACTAATCCCACCATACAAACTTTAAGATAACGACTTATTTCTTTTAAACGCAAAGTAAGTACTACTCGCATCGAATCAATAATGTTATTGCGAGGAAACTTGCTATAACCTTTTTTTCTATCAATAAATTCAATTGGATATTCTGTAATTTTTGCATGCGCTTTGTGTAATGCCCACAGCAAATGTATTTTGTAAGCATATTGTTTCGAAAGTAGTTGCTCTAATGGAACAAGTTTTAAAAAACTTGAACGTGTAATACGTAAACCGCTAGTAAAATCTTTATATTTAGCAGTTAAAAATAGGCGCGCGAACCAATTGCCCGCAACAGATAAAATTTTTCGATGAAGGCCCCAATCGTTTGGGATTGAACCACCAGGAATATATCGACTACCAACTACTACATCATAACCTTGTTGCAATTTAGCAATCATTGGTGGAATAAAATGCGGTTGATGAGAGCCATCAGCATCGTATTCAATCACAGCGTCTGCAGCCATTTGATTCATCGCATATTTCATAGCTTGAATATAAGCTGAACCTAGGCCAGATTTTTTTGTTTCAATTACCAGTTCAAGATTTGAATATTGTGTTTGAAGTTGATTTACAACTGCAGGCGTGCCATCAGGAGAATTGCTATCGTAAATTAAAATTTTTATATCTGCGTTTTTAATGTAGAGAATATAATTTTGTAAATTATGAATGGTTTCAGCAATAACGTCGCTTTCATTATAAGTTGGAATGATGATGACAATTTTAAATAATTTATCCATCTTTAAAAAATTCTCTTTGCTTAGATACTGAGAAAGTTACCATAATTTATCTTAAAAAAACGTTAAGTTATATTAAAAAACTGTTATTAAGGAATACCATGTTGACCATATTACGATATCGATGGTTAGGAATTTATTTAGCGATTTTGATTATAACTATGTTCAATGCTCGATTATCGCCAGATAGCTATTATTATTGGAACTGGAGTGAACATCTGCAACTGTCATATTTTGATGGCTCACCTTTAATTGCTTATGTGATTCGTTTCTACACTTTTCTTTTTGGACAGCATGAATTTAGTCTTTATTTAATTGGTTTAACTACAGCACTTGTTAGCACGTGGCTAATTTTTCGCACGGCAGAAATTTTATTTGGGCGAAACGCTGCAAATATAACTATGCCATTATGGTTATTAACACCTGGCGTAATTCGTTATTACATTTTTCAAATTACTTATAATAATTTACTTATTATTTTTTGGGCATTAACGCTCTATTTTTTTGTGAAAATAATCACAAATCAAAATAGAAAATATTTTTATTATTGCGGCATCAGTATGGGATGTATGCTGCTATCGAAATATACCGGTATTTTATTATGTGTTTCTTTGTTGATTGTATGTCTTAGTTATAAATCATATCGTTTTATTTTAAAAAGTAGGGATTTTTATTGTGCATTATTGATTGCATTTTTGATTTTTTCGCCAGTATTAATTTGGAATTATCAACATGATTGGATTTCATTTACGTTCCAATTACAGCATGGTTTTAAAGGCGAACAAATAAGTGTTAGCCAACAGTTAATGCATTTTATTTTAGGTAACATTATTGATTTTAATGTGCCATTTTTATTATTAATTATATTAGGCGCAATTCATTGCAAAAAATTATTTCAGCCAAATTATGCTGTTTTAACTATTCCAACCTTATTTGTATGGTTGTTTTTCTTTGTAAGCTCTTGTTTTTCTATGCCACAAACCAACTGGAGTGCACCGTTTTACGTTACAGGTGTCATTTTGTTATCGCAATTCCTAAGCATGACTAAAATAAAAAAATATCTACTTCCTGCTGTAATTCTGATTTTATGTTCCATCAGTTTAGTTTTGATTTTAGGCAATCGATTCCCTGCACTTTATCCATTGAAAGGCCCTGGTTGGAGCGGTGTTTATGGTATGAAAACATTAATGGGAAAAATTGAACCTGAGGTATTACAAGATAAACTTATTTTTGGTGATGACTATCAATTATTATCATATGCACATTATTTTTTCCCTGGCAAACCGCAAGTATTTTCTACAACTTTAAATGGGCATCAATATTATTTTTGGTGGCAAAAACGTAAGCTGCAACCTTTTGCAACAAATGTACTTTATATTTCGTATCAGCCTGTCTCTTCGAAAGATGTCGAGCCACTAAAAAATTGTAAATTGTTAGCAAAAAATAAATATATTCAAAACCGCTTATTACATGCAGATTATATTTGGAATCTGTATATTTATAGCTGTAATTTTTAAAAATCTGAGGCCTTATGTTTGAAAAGCGTCATGAACCATTATTGCCACGCGATGTTTTTGTTGTTCGTTTGGTACGAGCGCTCGTTATTGGCTGGGTAATGATTATGCTTGCATTATATTTGGGAATGGTTGGTTATCATTATTACGAAGGTATGTCTTGGATTGATGCATTTGCAAATGCGTCGATGATTTTATCAGGAATGGGACCATTAACTCCGCTTCAAACCTTTGCCGGCAAACTATTTGCAGGTTGTTATGCATTATTTAGTGGTTTGATGTTTATTATTATTTTAGGTGTTATTTTTTCCCCTATTATTCATCGCTTTTTTCATAAATTTCATTTAGATAGTGAAGAAGACGATAACTCCAATTAATTACATAACGATATGAATACGACGCAGTTAATTTTGTTAGATGAAAATGAATTTCAGTTAACGATTGTACGCAGTAAAAAAAGACGTCGTACTGTTGCGTTAAGTATGAAAGCACCTGCAGAGATTATTATTCGCGCGCCTCATCGTACTACCATGACGTTCATAGAAAATTTTATTCGCGATCGCAGTCATTGGATTTTGGCTAAATTTGCTGAATTCAAGCAAAGGCAAATGAATACCTCTCATTATGAATTTGTTGATGGCGAGCAATTTTATTTTTTAGGCCAATCTTATGTATTACGTATTATTGCCAATAAAAAAATAAAATTTAGAGGCGAACTAACAAATACTAATTTACTTATTTATATTCGAGACGATCTCGCTAAAGAGCAAATGATTAAATATTTAACTAAGTGGTATCAAGAAAAAGCAAAACAAATTATTTTTGAGCGATTAATTTATTGGCAACAACAATTGAACATAAGTTTTAATCGTTTTTTTCTAAGTAGAGCCAAAACCAATTGGGGTAGTTGTAACGCTAAAAATGATATTCGTATTAATTGGCGTTTAATTATGATGCCTACTGAAATAATTGATTACGTTATTGTCCATGAATTATGTCATGTTATTCATAAAAACCATTCCAAACGATTTTGGAATTTAGTGCATGCTGCTATGCCGGACTTTCAACAACGACGCAATGAATTAACAAAACTAGGAAGAGAAATGTTATTTTTTTAATTTAACAAATATCAAGGATGAACAATGGCTAAATTAACTATTTTAAAAATATCACGTCTTGAAGCTTTAACTGATGGTATTTTTGCAATTGCAATGACAATTCTCGTGTTTAATTTGAACCTACCATTAAAGATTAGCGATCAAAATTTATGGTCGGCATTAACACAAGATGTAATTGAAAAATTAGCTATATATGCCGGTAGTTTTATTATTTTAGGTACGCAGTGGATTGGCGTTTATTTTCAATTCGGTTTTTTAGTACGTGTTACGCGCACTTATCTTTGGATTAACATATTTTGCTTGTTGTTTTTATGTGTCATTCCCTTCTCAGCAAGTCTGGTAGCTGATCATTCTCATAATCCAGTTAGTATTTCTTTTTATGCTATTAACTTGATCTTAGTAACGGTAGGGCGTTTCATTTGTTGGCAATATGCGTGTAAATATAAGTTAAATAATCCTAATCATTCAGTCGTTGCTTATCGTTCAATCGTACAGCGCTTAGCACTTGCGCCAGTGTTTTATATAGCGGCACCATTTGTTGCATATTGGGACACACATATTGCATTTTTAATGTTAATTGCGCCGCCGATTATTCATATTATTCCAGGGCAAGTAGATAAATATATTGAACAAGGACATAAACACGAATGAATCCATTTTCATATTATTCACAAATTATTGCTCATTTTTTAATCGGTGCTTTTTTTGTGTTTTTTGGTTTTTTAAATATAGAACAGTGGCGCTACAACATTGAAACCATGAAGCAAAAAAACATTCCATTTCCGCAAGTTATTTTATTTATTGGTATTACTTGGCAAATCATCGCAGGCATGATGGTCGTTGCAGGTGTTTATATTCAAATTGCAGCGCTGTTGTTAATTGTTTTCACAGTTATTGCAGTATTAATGTTCCATTCATTTTGGAATTATCAAGGCGAAGAAAGAAAAACGAGTAAATTAATATTTTTTGTTCATATGACAGTGACGATAAGTGCATTGTTATTATTATTGCGGGAATAAAAAACCCAACATAAAGTTGGGTTTTTTTAGGTCAAGATTCTTTCAATCGTCCTTTTCTACTTTAGTTTCTGTCGTTGCTTTCGTTGAATCATTTTTATCTATCATGCGCATTTGATGCATTCTTATTAAATCTTTAAACAAACCAGCTTTCCAATACATGGTTGCAACATAAATTGTGCAAATGGTAGAAAGAAGAGAAATGATAATAATGAAAACTCCAAAAAATCTTGCGAGTCGTTTGCCGCAACTTTCAATCCGATGTCCCAGGATAAACAAAGCACAACCGGCTGCCAGTGCGAGTAAGCTCAGTGCAAGAGCTGAGTGATACATGAACATGAAATACCTCCTTGTAAATTAAATGTTCAATTCGATGATTTAAATTTCATCTGGTTTGTTAGCTTTTTTTTGCATTTTCTCAATGATCATTAAAATCAAAGAGATTAGAAAACAAATTAATGATAAGAAAAATAAGACTTTTGTGAAAAATGACATTGCAATTGCAACACCACCAAATGCCAAGAAACCTAAAATAATTGCAATAACCAAAAATAAAATTGCCAATAGTAATATCATATTTTCTTACTCCTATTGTTGGGCGTTTCAGTATCGTTATTTTGCAATAGCTCGAGCAGATAATGACAACATAATATAAGCCCAACCGCAAAATATTAAATCAATTCCTATAAATATGCCGATCACATATAAGCTTGATGCCGGCCAGCTAGCAAGAATCAACACACCCAGTAGCAACGAGACAGTACCACTAGTGAGGCTCCAGCCCCAGCGCGGCACTTTTAAACCGAAGGAGTAGATAATACGAAATACACCTAATGTTAAATAAAAAATACCTAAAAATAACGTTATTGGTATAGAAGCCAAAATAGGACTTTTAATTAGCATTGCACCAACAATAAAACACAATAAACCCATCAAAAAGTGCAAAGTAAAGCCGGACCATTTTTTCCACCAAAATGAAAAGGTGTCGATCATGATCACGACACCGCTAAATAGAATAAGTACACCAAAAAAAATGATGGATGCTATTGTTGAAAAAGAAGCAGCAGCAATAGCAAACGTACCAAGTAAAACTAAGACGATGCCCCAAGTTAAAAATCGTGGCCAATTTCCACTATAAATGGATTGCTCGATTTTCATATTTCATTCCTTCTTCTGTGTAGCAAGTAATACCAACGCAATAACAAGTAATACAAGAAAAATGAAAAATATAATTTTAGCGATGCCAGCAGCTGCAGCGGCAATATTAGTAAAACCAAATATGCCTGCGATTAGCGATATAATGAAAAAAACCAGTGCCCACTTCAGCATGCTTATATTCCCCTAATTCTTCGTTTTATATTGTTTAATTATAGTTCAGCAGATTCAGCTACAAGTTAAAATAACAAATAGCCCAACTGGAAAAATGCAGTGATTATCGATGAGTTTTTTAAAGTGATTATTTTTATTTTCAGAAGTTTTTTAGAAAAGCTAATGCATAAATTATGCCAAATATTTAGCCATACTTTTTCTTCCACTCGATTTTTAATTGTTTATAGATATTATTTTTTTCTGCTAATTGCCATTTTTGATAAAAAATTTTAGCGCTAATTGCTTTTGCTGGATCGCCAGTTCCTTTAGGAAATTGTTTATTGGTTTTATTTTGATATTTTTTTCCGCCTTTATAATTTGCATAACGTCTAGCTCGAGTAAAACCCATTTGCAGAAATTTCCTTGCCATATCAGCACCAACAAAATCATTTTTTTCAAGATAGCTTAAAAATTGATGATAAATTTTGTTTGAACTTATTTTCGCATCACTAGGAGTTTTAAATTTCCAATTAGGCAGAATCTCAGCTTTATATGGTTCACAAATCAATACACCTTGTTCACCTTTTCCTACACGATAAAGTTCTGGATGTTCACGGTAATTAATATCTTTTTTCCAAGCATAATTTTTTGAATTAAAAGTGTTCATGACTGTTTTAGTTTAGAATAAAGTCCATTAATTTTTATAGATAATAAAGTATTGGATATCAATTAAACTATTCAAGGAAGAATGATGATGAGAACTTTTTTTCTTGCAGCTTTTTTATTTATTTCTCCATTTGCTTTTGCTCAAACGCTTCCGCTTGATTCTTTAAAACTTCCAGACAAATTTAAAATATCAATCTATGCTGATTCTGTGCGTGGTGCACGCCAAATGTGTGTAAGTGAAAATAATATTGTTTTTGTCGGTTCGAATGTTGGTAACGTTTATGCATTGGTTCCTAATACTAAAAATAACAATGAAGTTGACGTTATTACCATTGCACGTGGTTTGAATAGGCCTACAGGAGTAGCTTGTTACCAGCAAGATTTATATGTTGCAGAAACTGATCGAATATTACGTTATGAAAAAATTGCGCAACATTTAAAAAATATACCTGTACCTACTACTGTTACAAATAATCTCCCAAATAAAAGCCATCATGGCTTACGAGTAATTGAAGTAGGACCAGATCAAAAACTTTATGTTGGCGTAGGCGCACCTTGTAATGTATGTCTACAAGATGATCCGCGCTTCGCTACGATTTTAACCATGAAATTAGATGGAAAATCTCAAGAAATTTATGCCAGTGGCGTACGCAATACGGTTGGTTTTGATTGGGATCCACTGACTCAACAATTATGGTTTACTGATAATGGTCGCGATTGGTTAGGTGATCATTTACCACCCGATGAACTGAATTATGCACCACAAAAAGCAATGCATTTCGGCTTTCCTTATTTTTATGCCGATAATGAGCCAGATCCGGTTTATGGTCGAGCTGCTCCCAAAGCAACTTATACAAAACCAAAAGCAAAATTATCTCCGCATGTTGCTGCATTAGGGATGACTTTTTATAGCGGCAAACATGTTCCTCAAGAATATCGTGATCAAATTTTGATTGCAGAGCATGGTTCTTGGAACAGCAGTTCTAAAGTGGGATATCGAATTGAAATTGCGCAATTAACTCAAGATCGTAAACACGTAGCATCTGTAAAACCTTTTATTACCGGCTGGTTGCAACAACAAAAGGTGTGGGGACGTCCGGTAGATGTTCTTGTAATGTCAGATGGATCTTTTTTAATTTCAGATGATATGGCTGGTGTGGTTTATAAGGTGCAGTATGAAAATTAATTTTGTTGTTTTCTGCTGATAGTTTCAACTGTTTAGCTAAATAGTAAATCTCTGTTCTGTTTTCTATAATTTAATTGTGAGGATAAAAATTAAAAAAGTAGGAGTTTGTGTTATGAAAAGCGAAACAGATATACAAAAAAAATATGTAGGAATAAAACATGTTTATTGGGATGCAATTTTTGCAGGAACAGTTACAGCAATTGTAATTGGATCTGCTTTGAATTTATTAGGAATAAGCTTAGGAATGGTTACTTTTGATCCAAGAACAACAGATGCTGCAACTATTAGTACAGTTTCTATTGTATGGATTATGTTAACAACACTTATTTATTCATTCGTTTCTGGTTGGATAAGTTCGTATTTTTCTAAAGCAAGAACAGCTAAAGATGGTGTATTGCAAGGGTTTGTAGCGTGGAGTTTAGCAACTATCTTTACTATTTTTGTTTTATCTTCGTCTGCATTGTCAGTAACAAGTGGAGCAGGAAAAGCAACAGATCGAGTTTTAAGTAATTTTTTAGGAGCGGTAAATTTCGTAATTTTACCACAAGCATTACAAGCTACTAACAACTTAAAACTTAATCCAAACGATGCTGTAAACGCATTAAAAAATAATATGCAATCTGTATTCAGTAGCAATCAGCAAGCAGGAGATCAATCAGAGAATCAAATGTCGAATAAAAACATGAATCAATTACAAGCAGTGCTATATCAAAATGTTAGTTCTTATTTATTAGCTGATAATCAAGAGCAAAAAGCGCGTGCGAAAGAAAATGCGATTAATTTTATGGTACAAAATGCAAATGTTGATCGAAGTGTTGCTGAAAGTAAATTAGCGCAATGGCAAGACACATACCAAAGCTTGAAGCAAAAAACATTAGATAAAATAGACGATGCAACTACGTTACTAGGAAAAATCATGTTGATAACTTTTATTATGTTAGTAGTTGGTGCTGTGTCATCAATGGCCGGAGGCTATTTAGCTAAAGCTGGCGCAATTGATGTAAAAGCGAAAACTAAAGCACCAGTTATGAAAACGAAAAATGAATCCATGCCTTATTTGAAAAATGATAATAAAGGTCATGGTCATGTGTTGAAATATAAATAAAACTAAGAACGAATAAAACTAAGAACGAGGGCTTACTGATGGTGGTGGGCCCACTAGGACTCGAACCTAGGACCAAAGGATTATGAGTCCTCTGCTCTAACCAACTGAGCTATGGGCCCGAAAGAAGTGCGGTGTATTTAAATCAAACAAGCTTCAAATAGCAACCGCACAAAAGGATTTTTAATCTTCTTCTTGATCGAGGAAGCTTCTTAATTGTTCAGAGCGAGTTGGATGGCGTAATTTTCTTAGCGCTTTTGCTTCGATCTGACGGATACGTTCACGAGTAACGTCAAACTGTTTACCTACTTCTTCTAAGGTGTGGTCGGTATTCATGTCGATACCAAAACGCATACGTAATACTTTGGCTTCGCGCGGTGTTAAACCAGCTAAAACTTCGTTGATAACTTCACGCAAGCTTTCTTGAGTTGCAGCATCAACTGGAGAAAGCGCTGAAGTATCTTCAATAAAATCACCTAAATGTGAATCTTCATCTTCACCAATAGCTGTTTCCATTGAAATTGGTTCGCGTGCAATACGTAATACTTTACGAATTTTATCTTCAGGTAATTCCATACGTGAGGATAATTCTTCTGGAGAAGGTTCAAATCCAGTTTCTTGAAGAATTTGTCTGGAAATACGGTTTAATTTGTTGATAGTTTCAATCATATGAACCGGAATACGAATGGTTCTTGCTTGATCTGCAATTGAACGTGTTACAGCTTGTCTGATCCACCAAGTTGCATAGGTAGAAAATTTGTAACCACGGCGGTATTCAAATTTATCCACCGCTTTCATCAAGCCTATATTACCTTCCTGAATTAAATCCAAAAATTGCAATCCGCGGTTGGTGTATTTTTTAGCAATCGAAATTACTAAACGTAAATTCGCTTCTACCATTTCTTTCTTAGCACGACGTGCTTCCGCTTCACCTAATGACATTTGGCGGTTGATATCGCGAATTTCTTGAACAGTTAATTTGAAGGTTTCTTCTAATGCTTGAATTTTCTTTTGGGCACGAATGATTTCAGCAACATATGGCGTAAGATGAGTTGATTGCCAGTTAATCGCGTCATCATCTTCATCTTTTTTAGATTTTAATTTTTTCTCTTTCGCATCTGCTTTAGCAATATGTTTATAAATCCATTCCAAATTTGATTCATTTCCTGGGAAAGATTTAATGAAAACAGAACGAGGCATGTTGCCTTTATTGACACAAAGTCTGATAATTATGCGTTCTTGCTCGCGTACTTGATCAAGCATGTGACGCATTTTGCGAGTTAATTTATCAATTACGCGTGGAATAAGTTTGAGTTTAGTGAATGCTTCGCCCATTTCTTCTAAAGCATTTTGCGCACTTTTATGTTGTTTTCCATGCTTTTGTATAGCTGCTAATGCTTTGTCATAAGCTTCGCGTAAAGCAGCAAAATATCCAGCTGCAATAACAGGATCGGGCCCTACTGCTTCTTCATCGAATTCACCATCATCAAATTCGCCTTCAGCTTCTTCATCTTCCGCACCAGCTTTTTTAGCTTTAGGAGATTCTTCGCCACCCTCAGCACTTTCTTCTTCTTCGTCATCTTCTGATTTGACTTTAGCTTTAATAGGAATGATGTCTTCATTTTCCGCTTCGGCTTCAACTTCATCTAAGAGCGTACCAATTTCGCTTGGGGGCATTTCTTCAGCAACATCAGTAAAACCACTAATGATGTCACTTAAACGAAGTTGTCCTGCTTCGGACATAGAATACATACGTAAAATTTCGCCTACAGTTTCTGGGTATTGCACCATTGCCACCATCACTTGGCGAATCCCTTCTTCGATTCGCTGCGCGATAGCTATTTCACCTTCACGTGTAAGAAGTTCAACAGTACCCATTTCGCGCATATACATACGAACTGGATCAGTGGTATGTCCAAACTCACCTTTGGTTGCACTTAGAGCGGCAGCAGCTTCTTGAAGTGCACGAGCAGCTTCTTCGTAATCTACTTCGTCTGTTTCAGCATCACCTTCAAGGAAAGTTTCTTGCGATTCATTAATAAGTGCATCAGCTTCAGTAATAGGAGGGGCTTCTTCATAAACTGGAATGCCCATGTTGTTGAGAATGGTAATTATTTCTTCAATTTCTACGATATCGTCAGGCAGCAAGTCGCGTACTTGTCGATAAGTTAAATATTTTTGTTCTTTTCCGCGTTTAATTAAGGCTTTAAGTTGAACTAATTGGGAACGTTGTTGTTCAAGAGTCGATTTATTGCTCATAATCTCTTTATCACATTGAGGCCAAGTTTGAAGAAAGGCGAAATTATAGTGGCCATGTTAAAACATGCAAATTTTCTAGCCACTTCCAGTATTTAAAAAAAAGTTTAGTCAGCAAATAAAATTTCGCAAACTTTACCTTAAATTTTTAGCTAGAACCAAAAAGAAATTTTTCCATTTCTTCCATTAAAAATTTTCGAGCATTTGGATCGAGTGTATTTAAACGGTATTCATTAATTAATATGGTTTGTTGATTCAACCACATTTGCCATGCTTTTTTAGAAATATGTTTTAGGATGCGCTCGCCTAATGGTCCTGGAAAAGGACGATAATCTAAGGCTTCTTCTTCTTGCTTTAGTTTTTCACAAAAGATCATTTGAGCCATATGGTTCTCACTTTCTGGATTTATTTGAATGTAAGTAGCTTAACAAACGCTTAACTGGAGTAGCTAAGCCTAGTTTTAAGTATTCATCTAAACTATGCCATTGATATGGTGCAGATTCACGCAAACTATTATTTGATTGAGTTATAGCAATCAATTTTGGATGAATCTCTAAGTGATAATGGCTAAAATTATGTTTGATTTGGGGTAAAGATTGGATCTCTGCTATTGATAAACCAAATTTCTCTTGGCACCAATTTGTTAAATCTTGCTCCAAATCACATTCCGGAAAACTCCAAAGGCCACCCCAAATACCGACTGGTGGTCGCTTTTCCAGTAATACTCTTTTTTGATTATTTTTTAGAATGACAAATTGTATTTGTTTAGTGGGTAATTGTTTTTTTGGTTTTTTTTCCGGAAAAGCTAACTCTTTTTTAAGTTGATGCGCTTTGCATTTCGTTTTGACAGGACATTCAGAACAAAGCGGTTGTTTGGGCGTACAAATAGTTGCTCCGAGATCCATGATCGCTTGAGTATATGCTGCGTTACTATGATTTGGCGTATGTTGTTTAGCTAAGGTCCACAGTGTCTGCTCAACACTTTTTTGCCAACCTGAAACAGCATGAAACCGAGATAACACTCTTTTAACATTGCCATCTAAAATAGTCGCAGGTTGATGGAACGCTAGAGATAAAATTGCCGCAGCAGTGGATCTTCCGATGCCTGGTAGCGCAACTAATTGTTCTAAGTCTTGTGGAAATTTACCTTGATATTGCTGCGCAATAATTTGCGCTGTTTTATGAAGGTTACGAGCACGAGCGTAATAACCTAAACCAGTCCATAAGTTTAAAACTTCATCAATACTGGCATTGGCTAAATCGAAAATAGTAGGGAAGCGAATTATAAAACGTTGGAAATAAGTGATGACTGTTTTTACTTGAGTTTGCTGCAACATGATTTCTGATAACCAGGTGTGATAATCAGAACCATGTTGCTGCCAAGGCAAATTTTTTCGCCCTTTTTTTTCAAACCACTTTAATAAATTTTGCGCAAAAAAATCCATGTTAGTGGTTTAGTAATCCTTTTAATTTATCTCCTATTTTTTCACTATTTTTTTCTAAGAATTTATCTACTTTCTTTTGGACTTTATCTTTTTGTTGTTCTATCAATTCTTTTGCGGCTGCATTCATAATCGCTTGTTCATCAGGACGAATATGATAATTACTAAAGGTTCCAGTTACTTGTAATGGAATACCGCCAAGTATTTGCTGTAATTGTTTTACTTTTGAACCTAAATTAACGCCCAATACTGTTGCTAATAAATCAAAATGAATTGCTTCAGAAATAAGATTTGCAGTACCTTTTCCTGATACCAATAAAATTGGTGAGCTGAGGGTTAAATCATTTGTTGTCATCACACCATTTTGAAAATCTGCCGTCATTGCGAAATTAGCAAAATCAGTTTGTGATGATGATGGAGTTGCTGAAGGAATTTGCTTATTAAAAATTTGGGAAGCAATGATAAGAGCTTGATTAATATCAATATTTTTTAACGCACCATTTTTTAAATTAAATTTTGCGTTACCTGTTAAATTTCTAATTAATTCATCCTTACTTGTACCTTTAGTTGTTACGTCTGAAGTTAATGAAAATGTACCTGTTAAAGATTCTTTATTTGCTAAATCTTTTAACATTGGCGCAACTTGTAAATTGGTTCCTGAAGTAATGACGTGCCATAAAGGTGAACTTGGTGCCATATCTAAAGTAATAGAACTATTAATTTCTCCTTCGTACGTGCGTGCAGTGAAAGGCGCAATTTTAATAACATTGGTACGCGGTGAATTGATAATCGCTTTAATATCGGTAATTTTAATATTGTTAGTGATTAGTTTTTGAATTTGTAAAGATCCGCTCACATTTGGCATCGTTTTTGATCGAATTCTAATTCCTTTCAAATTATTATCAGCAGATGCTAATAAGTTTTCATTAATTAAAGTATTACTTTCAGCTACTTTTTGATTTTTATTTGAAGTCGTTAAATAACGATCTAAATTGATTTCATCAACATCAAATTTAAATGCAACAGCATTTCGATTGTCATTGAAAGTTAATTTGCCACGTAATGTACTTTGATCAAATTCAAGATAAATATCATTTAACTCATAATTTTTTAATTGTTTGTCAACATTTACTAAACTCTTGAATGCAACACTAGAGTGAATGTTTTGTTGCGGAATTTCTAATTTAAATGAAGTATCAATAGGAAAATTTTTAGAAAAAGCTATGTTTTTTGTTGTGAATTCAATATTACTTAAATTAATGGTTTGATTTTTTTTCAAATCACGAAATGACATTTTACCATTGTTGATTTTAAAAGATTGAATTGAAACCTCTAATGATCTTTTCTCAGATTTTTGTTTTTGATTATTAGATGTAGCTTCATTTTTCACATCAGTATTTTGTTTATTATTTGTTACCCAATTACCTCTACCAGTTGTATCTTTTACTAAATAAATTGTTGGCGCATCTAGGCTAATAGCATCAATTTCTACTTGCCCATGAAAAAGTGGAATTAATTTTGCTTTTACACTTGCTTGCGCAACATCTGCTAATTTTTGCTGAGCTGCGGCAGTTGGATTTTTAATAATAACGTTTTCAACTTCGATACCTAGTGTTGGATAAATTGACCAATGAATTTGGCCTTTAATTTCCACATCGAAATTAGTTGCAGATCGAATTTGATTTTGAATTTGAGTTTTAAATTTATTTGGATCAATAAATGAAAAAAGCAAAATGATTCCAGCGATAATAATGAGGGCTAAAATTAACAATAACGAACTAATAACTTTGACTAATTTCGACATGGGACAATACCTTGGCTGAATGATTAAAATAAGTATACTTCCTCCCAGTATAAAGTATGAAAAAAGGCGATTCCACCTGTGACTGATACACATTCTTTTCGTGAATTAACATTTCGCGTTCTAGTTATTTCTATTCTCTTAACTGTTCTACTTGCAATCTCCAATGCTTATTTAGCACTTAAAATTGGTATTCTAACTTCGGCTTCGATTCCTGCCGCGGTAATTTCAATGGGAATTTTACGCTTCTTTAAAAATCCGAGCATTTTTGAAAATAATTTAGTGCAAACCGCAGCGTCTGCTGGCGAAGCGGTTGCGGGTGGCATCGTCTATACCGCGCCTGCACTTATTATTATTCATTATTGGCATCAATTTAGTTATTTCCAAAATTTTATGCTGGCATTTATTGGCGGTGTTTTAGGTGTATTGTTTTCAATTCCTATTCGTAAAGCATTAGTCAGTGATAAAGCATTGCCTTTTCCAGAAGGAAAAGCGATCGCAGAAGTTTTGAAAGTTCAGCAGCAAAAGAAAATCGGTTTACATTTTTTATTTTGGGGGGGAGCAATTGGTGCATTATTAGAATTATTCCAAACCGGACTCAAAATTATTGCAGGCAGTTGGCAAGCATGGTTAATGAAAGGTCGACTGATTATTGGTTTTGGTGCTGGTTTTTCAGCAACAATGATTGGCGCTGGTTATTTAATTGGTTTTACCACCGGTATAAGTATTTTAATTGGCGCATTGTTGGGATGGTTTCTTGCGGTTCCGGCGATTTCTTATTTTTATCACTTAACTCCCGTAGCTGATATGCCTCTACAACAATTTGTATCACAGATTTGGTGGCAAAAAATTAGTTATATCGGAATTAGTGCAATGTTATTTGCTGGCGTTATTACGCTTTGTAATTTAATTAAGCCATTAATACAAAGTTTTAAATTTTCAAAATTATTATCTAAGCAACCAGCTTCTTATATTCCACGTTATGAAAAAGATATGCCTGCAATTTTGGTTATTCCTCTTATTTTATTGATGTTTGTTATTGCTGGCTGGTTTTTAAAAAATAATTTACCAATTGAAGCGTTGGGGTTTAAACAATATTTACCGTCATTTTTATTAGCATGTCTTTTATATTTATTAATTGTAGGATTTATTTTTTCTGCGATTACTGGTTATTTTTCAGGATTAGTTGGTGTTACTGCTAGTCCTGGCTCAGCAATCGTGATTGCAGGATTATTAATTGCAGCCCTGATATTAAATTTAGTAATGCATTTAATGCAGTTACAACAAAAGAATGTTTTAGAAGCAGAAGCAATTGTTATTTTTTTAGTAGCGATTTTGACTGGTATTGCAGCAATTGCTAATGACAACATCCAAGATTTAAAAGTAGGGCATCTTATTCAAGCTACACCTTGGAAACAGCAGTTAATGTTACTCATCGGGGTAGTGATTTCTGCATCAGTTATTCCGCCTATTATGCAAATTCTTTTTAATACTTACGGTATTGCAGATGTAATGCCACATGAAGGTATGGATCCGGCTCAAACGCTACCAGCGCCTCCTGCTGCATTAATGGCAACAATCGTTAAAGGTGTATTTAACGCACAATTACCATGGCCAATGATTGCGATCGGTGCGGTGATTGTTTTTATCAGTTTAATGATTAATTTAGTGTTACAGAAAAAATTTAATAAGCGCATTTCAATATTAGGCATCGCTATAGGTATTTATTTACCACTCGCTTCTTCTATTCCAATCTTTATTGGCAGTTTGATTGAATACTATCTTCGTCGTCACAAAATAGTCAGTTTTGAAAAGCGTCATGTAGGTATGTTAATTGCCTGCGGTTTAATTGCTGGATCAGTTTTAATGGATGTTGTGTTAGCGATTCCATTTTCAATTGCAGGTAATCCCGATGCTTTAAAAATTATGCCAATAGAATTCACATCGATTGCGGTCATATTTGGCTTTATTTCAACCATTATATTAGGAATTTGGTTTTTCAAAACGGTTGCAAATTTTGAGCAAAAGTCCTAACACATGAATGATTTATTTTGGCAAAAACTTATCGCCCTGAAACAATTTAGTGAATTAGAATTTCCCTACGCACTTTTTTTAACTGAAGTTGAATCAATACGTGTAAAACACGCTTTGCGTTTTGTGCCTAAAAAACGTTTAGTTGTACTTGCTGATTGGCAAGATAAAAAAGTAATTGTTAAATTTTTTATTTCTTCTGCAGCAAAACGGCATTTTGAGCGAGAAAAAAATAATCTTTTACAATTACAGCGAGCAAAAATTGATGTGCCTCAACTTTTATATGCTGGCCAAATTACTAATCAAAATATTTATTATTTAGTGCTGGAATATTTAGAACATACAACTTCATTAAATGAAAATGATTTAGAAAATGAACAAGTATTACAACAAATCTGTAGAGTGTTAACGAAATTACATCAACAGCAATATCTTCATTTAGATTTACATTTAAATAATTTTTTAATTGAGCAACAAAACATTTATTTGATTGATTGTGGTGCAATCAAAAAAAATTACTTTAGATTGTCATTATCGTTAGCGCAAAGATTAAAGAATTTAGCTTTATTTGCTGCTCAATTTAAAGACAACACCATCAAGCAAGAAATTCTTAAGCATTATTTATTAATAAATTTACAACAAGTTAACCAGGCTATTGCGCAACAATTTAATTTTTATATTGGATATTGGCAGCGAAAACGTGAAAAAAATTACTTAAAGAAAATTTTTAGAAATAGTACTGCTTATTTTGCGCAAAAAAAATGGAACCATTATTTAGTTTGTAAACGAGCATATGTTGCAACTTTGACGCATTTTTTTGCCAATCCAGAACAATATTTGCAAGAGAAAAAAATATCTCTTTTAAAAGATGGCAATAGCTCAACAGTTTTAAAGTTTCATGTTGAACAATTTTCAATAGTAGTTAAACGTTACAATATTAAGAACTTCATACATGGTTTGAGACGTTCGATTCAAACAACGAGAGCGCGTAAAAGTTGGTATTATTCGCATTTATTATTGATGCATGACATTCCAGTGCCTGAGCCAATTGCAATTTATGAGCAACGTTTTTTTATATTTAGTCATACCAGTTATTTTTTAATGCAAGATATTCCTGGTGTTCCTTTATTGCATTATTTATTAGACGAGAAACAAACATTAGAACAAAAACAACATATCATTTCTGAAATGAAAAACTTATTCGCGAAATTAGCACAATTAAATATTTCTCATGGCGATACGAAAGCAATGAATTACTTGGTACATGAAAATAAAGTGTATTTAATCGATCTGGATGGTATGCGACAGTTTCATTCTAGAGAAAAATTTATAGCAGCATATCAAGCTGATCAACGACGTTTTCTAAAAGATTGGCAACAACATCCTGATATTTGGCCATTATTTATTGATTTTTTTAATGTTAATAAAAATTAAAACCTTCTCATTTTTATTAGCAATAGTTTTAGTTGGTGTTTTTAAATAAGTTAATATTTCTTTTTCAAGCGCTTGATCTTTTGCAGTAAATCGCAAAGCAATCAATGGTGCATTTAATTGGTTTTTTTTCAGTAAAATTAATATTTCTTGTTCATCTGCTAGTGTTTGTATTTTCCGTTTAGCATAAAACGCAAGTCGTCGATCATTAGTTACAATGTTCATATCTGAACTTACATGGGCATCAATCCATTTGCCGGCAGTAATAATATTACTTTTGTCACTTTTTAAATGAACAACACTTGGAATAGCAGCAAGAATCATAATTGTAATGACGGCAATGAACGTTTTTTTATGTGGTAACAGTCGTTCTAATGCGTAAGGAATAATAGTTAATACAATCAACGCCGTGCCCGCCGCGTAACGCTTAGAAAGAAAATAATTCATACAAACGAAAGTAATGAGCATCGATAAATTAATTACAAAAAATAACAGCAAAATCCGTTTGGCATTGTCATTTTTTGGAAACACTTGTTTAACTAAACCATAAATCGCAAGAAAGAAATAAATGACACCTAAGACGTTAAAAAAGGTAAGAAATACCAAAGTAAAGATAATTGAAATTAAACTTTCTGTAGCATGACGATAAGAGAGATTATTCAAAATTGAGTCGGCAATAATATTTTTATTTTCAACAAAAGTATTAATTATAGGTTCGATAACGTGCGTTAATTTAATGAAAATAATATGTGATATGAGATTTAAATAAATAGGTTGATAAATAGAAAATAATAAAAAAACAGCCAAAGTTACAGCGATTAAAAATAATAAAAAATTTATTTTAAGCGTAAATTTAATTCTTTCTTTGCAATTCCAATCTTTATTGAACAATAGAATGAGAGGAACAACTAGAAAAACAATAGCTTCAGGCCTAAATAAAGCAGCGAAAATAATCGAAATATTCCAACCAATTGCTGAAATCCAATTGGTTTTATCACAGAACTTTAAAACATAATAAATTGCAGAAAGATAAAAAAACCAATAACCATAATCGCGTAATACATCGTTTCTAGATGTATTTAAAAACCAATAACAAAGGATAGTAATAGCAGCTAATACTAAGGTTGTTGGACTGGCGCCAATACGTTTGATAACAGCAACGAACATTGCACAAGTTGCAGCTATTAATAACGTATTTAATAAATAGACAGTGATAATAAGTGGGATATGAAAAAAGTTACTGGTGATTGCGATTAAGATTGGATAAAACGGCCAAATATATATGTTTTTACTTGCAATAAAGCCATCTGTTAAAAAAGCTTCTGCGGCTTGTAAATACAATACACCATCTTTATTGATTGGACTTAAATTGGCATAAGAAATAATAGATAACAAAATACTAATTAAAAAAGTCACAATAAAGATATGTGGAATTAAAAAACTAAATCTAGCTTTTTGTGCGCGCGGAAAAAG
>CAZYCO010000019.1:19944-31597 GCA_964645885.1 uncultured Gammaproteobacteria bacterium | reverse complement strand
CATAATTATTCCACAAATAAAAATCATCCGTTTTTTTACAGAAAGATAGTACATACACATAAGTGTTTAACTCTATTTTTTTCGAAGAAGACTGATAGTTAGGAACTTGAGCAAAATTTTGTATGACTTCTTGCCACAACAATTTGAAATTAGAGTTACGTTTAAAACTTTTAATTTCACTTAAAATTATTTTTTTGGAATAGTTAATTTCTTCTTTATCTTGTAAATCTTTATATTCTGTTAGCCAAAATTCTCGAGTTTTTAAAATATTTTCTAAAGCATCTGCAGTAGTGTAATGATAAATTACCTTGGTGTTTGATATTTTCTTGTTATAAGCATCGTGTATTTTCTTAGTTTCTTCGAAATATTGTTCAATTAATTCATTATTAAATCTCGACATCATCATTTTCCTCATGCATAAATTAATTTTAGTACATGAGTAAATTGATGCAGTTATTGAACATTAAATTGCGTATAACCAGCGCTTACCTCTACAATTCATCATCATCCTTATTAAATTTTCTTACTATAAAAGGATTAATTCATGGAACTTTCGCGCCGAATTTCACCATTAAATCTTTTATTAATTAGTATCAATGGCATGGTAGGTTCTGCGTGGTTATTTGCACCACTTTATGCCGCACAATTAGCTGGAAGTGGCGCAATTATTGCCTGGTTAATTGGCGGAATTGCAACGCTATTAATTGCATTTACCTTTGCAGAATTATCGTCCATGTTTCCTGTTGCTGGTGGTACTGCACAAATACCACAAATTAGTCACGGTTCATTAACGAGCTTTATTGTTAGTTGGGCTGCTTGGTTATCTTCATTAACGATGGCGCCAATAGAAGTAATGGCTATTTTGCAATACGCAGCAAGTTACTTATTACAACATCCTGAAATTTCTTTTCCTACTATTGTGCATAAAGTAAATGGCGTTCCAGTTTTAACAACAATAGGTTTTGTTTGCGCTGTTGTTTTAATGTTATTGATGAGCATCATTAATGTAGCTAGTTTTAAAGGTTTAATACGCTGGAATAGTTTCATTTTTCTATTTAAAGTTTTTGTAATTATTTTAACTATAACTTTTTTAATTGACGCTCAATTTAATCAGCAAAACTTTTCTGATTTTTCATTTCATTTAACGAACAATTGGCACGGCATTCTTGCAGCAGTTGCAAGTGGCGGAATCGCATTTGCATTTACCGGTTTCAAACATGGTGTTGAATTAGCAGGAGAAGCAAAAAATATACGTTTAGGTGTACCGCTTGCAATTGCAGGCTCGGTTATTATTTGTCTATTACTTTATATTGGTTTGCAAATTGCTTTTATTGGTGCAATTGATCCTAATGCCTTATCACAAGGCTGGCAAAATTTATCTTTCACTGGTGATTTTGGTCCTTTTGCTGGAATTGCATTAGGGCTGGGAATGATGTGGTTATTAAAATTATTATTTATTGATGCAGCTGTATCGCCACTCGGGGCAGGTCTTATTTATATGACATCTACTGCTCGTATTTTATATGCCATGAGTGACAATAATTTCATGCCGAAATTTTTAACTCGTTTGAATAAAGAGCATTTACCTATTGCTGCGATTAGCGTTAATTTTTTAATCGGTCTATTTTTGTTTTTACCTTTCCCTGGTTGGCAGGCGATGGTTGATTTCTTGGTATCAGCAATGGTGATTTCTTACGCGATGGGACCAATTAGCTTATTAAGTTTCAGAAAACAATTAGCAAGTCACAAACGTTTATTTCATTTACCTTATGCCAAATATTGGTGCCCTATTGCTTTTTATTGCTGTAACTTAATTAGTTACTGGACCGGTTGGCAAACCATTTGGAAATTAGATATTGCACTATTAATTGGCGTTTTATTTTTTCTTTTTGCCTATAAACGCAATAAATTACAAGGACAAGAATTAGGTTTCCGTTCTATTCCATGGATATGTGTTTATTTTCTTGGAATGACAGCTATTTCATATATGGGAAATTTTGGTGGCGGTAAAAACATTATTCCATTTGGTTGGGATTTTTTAGTCATCGCAATTTTTAGTGCAATTATTTTATATATTGCAGTAAAAGAGCGCTTATCCTATCCCGAGTTTGAATCAAATTTATCTTTTTCAAATATAAATGTCGGTGGAGATAAAAACTTGTGCACAACATCACTCAACAAATAACCACTGCCATTTTGCTTATCCAAGAAAATAGTCGTATTGCTTTTATTTTGATTGCTTTGTTATGGGGCATTCAGATTATTAATTTTTTACTTGGTTACCGTTTAAATTATTTAGGTTTAGTACCTAGACATATTTATGGATTAATCGGTATTCCATTTCATACTTTTTTACATGATAGTTTTTCGCATTTATTTTTTAATTCTATTCCACTTTTTTTCTTAATCGATTTTGTTTTAGTTACCAATGTTCAAAACTTCTTCATTATTTCTGCTTCAATTATTTTAATTAACAGTATTTTATTGTGGCTTTTTGGTCGAAAAGGAATTCATATTGGTGCTAGCGGTTTAGTCATGGGATATTTTGGATTTCTATTAGCAAGTCCCATTAACATTTTATCGACCATGAATATAATTGTTGCGATTTTATGCCTTTATTATTTAAGCGGTTTATTTTTTAACCTATTACCAACTAGAGAACGCGTATCTTGGGAAGGACACATATTTGGATTTATCGGTGGAATTTTAACTGCGCAATTTCTACCTTTTATCGTAACGTTTACGTCTACTTCTATGTCATAACAAATGATGCTCAGCAAACGAATAAGTTTTGTTTGCAGCAATAATAATATGATCCAATAATCGAACATCGACTTGCTCTAAAATTCTTTTTAACTTTAACGTTAGCTGTCGATCGGCTTCACTTGGATATTCATCACCAGATGGATGATTATGAGAAAAAATCACAGCTGCTGCATTTAATTCTAAAGAACGTTTGATGATTTCTCTTGGGTATATATTGGTTTTAGTTAATGTTCCTTTAAACATTTCTTCAAAGCTGATAATTCGAAAACTATTATCTAAAAACAAGCAAGCAAACACTTCATTTTTACAATGTTTTAATTTTGATTTAATAAATCGCATCACGTCATTCGATGACTCCAGAACGTTTTTATCGCACAAGCTTTCTTCTAAATATCGTCTTGCTAACTCAAGCGCTGCCTGTAATAACACATAACGAGCCTTACCTATGCCTGAAATGTGGCATATTTCTGTCTTTTCGGCTTGAAAAAGAGGCTGCAAACCGCCAAATTTTTGTAATAATTGACGAGAGATATCGAGTGCAGTTTGTCCTTTTGTTCCAGACTGAATAAAAATAGCTAAAAGCTCTGCCGTTGATAAAACAGCAGCTCCATTTTGGAAGAGTTTTTCTCGTGGTTGTTCTTGTTTGGGCCAGTGCTTAATTGCCATGATAACGATTCATTTTTTTGATTTTGTTTAACTATAGTTTGAGAATTTAATTTAACCACTTTATGCAAAATAAAATTTCTTCTAAAAAAATCATTGTTGGAGTAAGTGGCGGTATTGCCGCTTACAAAAGTCCCGATCTTATTCGCCGCTTGCGCGAACAAAATTTCGAAGTTCGTGCAGTGATGACACAAGCAGCAAAAGAATTTATTACACCATTAACATTACAAGCTGTTTCTTCTTTCCCGGTACATGAGCATCTATTTGATTTGCAGGCTGAAGCAGCAATGGGCCATATTGAATTAGCACGCTTTGCTGATGCAATTGTTATTGCGCCAGCGACAGCAGATATTATTGCTCGTATTGCACATGGTTTTGCAAACGACTTATTAACTACTCTAGTACTCGCATCTAAGTGTCCTATTTTCATAGCACCAGCAATGAATCAAGCGATGTGGCATCAAACTGTTACGCAAGAAAATTGTGAAATTTTAAAGAAGCGCGGTGTGATTTTTATTGGTCCTGAAAGTGGTTCGCAAGCATGTGGCGATATTGGTTTTGGTCGTATGTCAGAACCTGATGCCATTGCTAAAACCATCGAACAATATTTTGCAAAGAAAAATTTCCCACAAAAAAAAATTCTAATTACAGCCGGCCCAACTCAAGAAAAAATTGATCCTGTTCGTTATATCAGTAATCACAGTTCGGGAAAAATGGGTTTTGCTTTAGCTGAAAGTGCCCTTAAACTTGGAATGGAAGTCACACTAATTAGTGGTCCAACTTCATTAACTTGTTCACCACAAATTAAAAAAATAAATGTAGCAACTGCACAGGAAATGTTAGAGCAAGTTATGACGCAAATTAGTAACCACGATATTTTTATTAGTGCTGCAGCTGTTAGTGATTATAGTGTTGAGAATATTGCATCTGAAAAAATTAAAAAATCTGAAGAACATTTGGTTTTACATTTGAAAAAAAATCCAGATATTGTCAGCACGGTTATGAGTAGCCCTCTGCCACCATTTACTGTTGGCTTTGCAGCAGAAACAACTAATGTTATTGAATATGCAAAACAAAAATTGATACAAAAAAAATTAGATATGATCATTGCAAATGATGTCAGTCGCAATGACATTGGATTTCATCACGATGACAATGAAGTTGCAGTTTTATTTGATGATCAAATTGTACATTTTTCTAAGCAATCAAAGACAAATTTAGCTGCTCAATTAATGGAACTTATATTGGAGAAATATGATGCGAAACATTCAACTTAAAATTTTAAATAAAAAATTAGGGACGGATTTTCCACTGCCAGCACATGCAACTTCTGGTTCTGCAGGTTTAGATTTACGCGCTTGTATCGACGCACCACTGCAACTTGCTCCCAATCAAACTGTATTAATTCCTACTGGTTTTGCAGTACATATGGCCGATCCATCAATAGCAGCTGTTATTTTGCCACGTTCCGGTTTAGGACATAAAAATGGGATCGTACTAGGGAATTTAGTTGGTTTAATTGATTCCGATTATCAAGGTGAAATTATGGTTTCATGCTGGAATCGTAGCAACGATCATTTCACTATTCAGCCAGGTGATCGCATTGCACAAATGGTATTTGTTCCTGTCATGCAAGTTGCATTCGATGTTGTACCGGAGTTCGTTACAAGCGATCGTGGCGATGGTGGTTTCGGTAGTTCAGGCAAAAATTAATTTAAACTCCATATTCAGAACGGTAATTTTTGATATTTTCTAATAAATTCTCGTTCTGAATTTCTTTAGAAACAAAATCCATAATTGTATCTAAATTAATAATACTAATAACTGGAATATTGTATTTATTAGCAACTTCAGAAACAGCAGATTGCTGATTTAAACCACGCTCTTGTCTATCAAGCGCTAAAACAATGCCGCGTAATGTTGCATCACTATTTTCGATTATTTGCATCGCTTCACGAATAGCTGTACCTGCAGTAATAACATCGTCAACAATTACAACGTTTCCAGATAATGGTGCACCAACTAATTGACCACCTTCACCATGATCTTTCACTTCTTTACGATTAAAACAATATGAAACTGAAACGTTAAATTTATTTGCTAAACCAATTGCTGTAGTACAAACCAAGGGAATGCCTTTATATGCAGGCCCAAATAATACATCTGGTTTTAATTTTGCTTGTTCAATACAAGCTGCATAACTTTCACCGAGGCGAGCAAGTACTTCACCGCTATTAAACTTTCCAATATTAAAAAAATAAGGGCTTTTTCTTCCTGATTTCAGTGTAAAATCGCCAAAACTAATTGCACCAATATCTATTGCAAGTGATAAAAATTGTTTTTGAAATTCTTGCATTAATTTATCTCCAAAAAGGAATGCATGCTCATGCTAAAAATCACGACACTCAATGTTAATGGCATTCGATCTGCTGCTCAAAAAGGTTTTTTTGAATGGATGATAAAAAACGACATTGATATTGCATGTTTACAAGAAACTAGGGCAACACCTGATCAATTATCGGCGCCAGTTTTTCATCCTCCAGGTTATTTTAAATATTTTTGTGCGGCTGAAAAACCTGGTTACAGTGGAGTTGCAATATACAGTCGTTATCAACCTAAAAATATAATTACTAATTTAGGATGGCCTCATGCCGATACGGAAGGCCGCTATTTAGAATTACAGTTTGAAAATTTAAATGTGGCTTCCATTTATCTTCCTTCAGGAACAAGTGGTGAAGCACGTCAAACTATAAAGTTTGATTTTTTAAATCGCCTTACTCCAACTCTTCAACATATGATTGAAAGTAAACAAAACTATATTTTATGTGGTGATATTAATATTGCTCATAAACCTATCGATTTAAAAAACTGGAAAGCGAATCAGAAAAATTCTGGTTTTTTACCTGAAGAACGTAATTGGCTTGATAAATTATTTAATGAAATTGGTTTTATAGATGCCTTTAGAGAACTCAATCAACTACCAGATCAATATACCTGGTGGTCCAATCGAGGCCAGGCTTGGGCTAAAAATGTGGGTTGGAGAATAGACTATCATTTTGTTACGCCCGGTCTTCGAACCTTTCTACAGCAAGAGGAAATTTTTAAAGCACAGCGATTTTCGGATCATGCTCCTTTAACAATTACCTATAACTACAACGTTTGAAACCTTTATTTTAAAAATGGTAAACTTGTATAGATTTTAATTTTTTAAGTATTTTTACCCTCACTGATGGTGGCAATACATGAGTAAAGCGCTACGTGTTCTTGATATGTCCCTTCCTATAGGCAGTATTGATGCCTATTACTATCAAGTAAATAAAATCCCCGTTTTAACAGCTGAACGTGAATACGAATTGGCTTGCCGTTGGAAGCAATTTCAAGATTTAGACGCTGCCCGTGAACTGGTTCTTGCTCATCTTAGATATGTAGCTCGAATTGCTAAAAATTATTCTGGATATGGCTTACTAACAGCCGATCTCATACAAGAAGGTAATATTGGCCTTATGAAGGCAGTTCGCCGCTTTGATCCTGAAATGGGCGTCCGCCTAGTTTCATTCGCAGTACATTGGATCAAAGCTGAGATTCATGAATTTATCCTTAAAAACTGGCGTATTGTTAAAATTGCAACCACTAAAGCCCAAAGAAAATTATTCTTTAATTTAAGAAATGCAAGGAAACGCCTAGGTTGGTTTACTCAAGAAGAAATTTCTCAAGTTGCTTCAGATTTGGGTGTAAGTCAGCAAGATGTAATAGAAATGGAACAAAGGCTAAATGCTCAGGACACGTCTTTTGACCTACCCGATGATGATGGAGATGAAGGTGGCTCAAACCAAACAACATTTGCTCCTATACATTACTTAACTGCTCCTAATGCCGATCCTGCTGAGCAAATAGAATCTGTTTATTACAAAGAAAAACAACAAGATGAACTTCATAATGCCTTGGCAATACTTGATGTACGTAGTCAAGATATCTTAAAAAAACGATTTCTAGATAACAAAAAAGCTACTCTTCACGAACTAGCAGCACAATATAATGTATCTGCTGAACGTATACGGCAGCTTGAAAACAATGCTTTAAAGAAATTAAAAATGACATTAGAGCAGTCTGATATCATCGATGCCCAACTTGTTAATAAATAAATTTTTTATATTACAAAAATTTCACATTTTTTAATTATGTTTTTCTGACAAAAATACCGATAAATACAAGAAATTCTTGAATTTGTTATAAATTTCACCAACTTGACACAAGCCCCCTATTCTTGTTTCAATGTTGCTATTTTCAAGGGGCATTCGACCAATTTTAAGCATCATTCTATGAACCGTTTAAAGTTCACATTGGCATTTTTTTTATTCCTCTTGCTGATGGGCTGCAGTAGCAGTTCTTCAAATAACACTTTAGTTTCTCCCCAACCCACCATGGATGATGCCTCAGTCAAATTGGCTGAGGCCGCATCTTCTGTAAACGATACTCTTGTTGAACTTGCTCGAATTGAAGCTGCTTCAACTCCAGCTTATCGTAAAAATCTCCCAAGTCCCGATCTACCAGGTATGTCTGACTTAGTTTCTGTTGATTGGTCAGGCCCTATCGGTCAACTTGTAGAACGTTTAGCAACAGCAAGCGGATATAAAGTTCGAGTTTTGGGGACACCGCCAGCAATACCTGTATTTGTTTCAGTAACCGCAACGAATGTCCCACTGGGATCAGTACTCAGAGATCTAGATTTCCAAGCAGGGAAAAAAGCTCATATTATTGCCTATCCAAACCCTGACCCTCGCAAACGAGTGATTGAGCTACGTTATGCAACAACTTAGTCGGTTATTAGTCATAGCATGCTTTAGCCTATTAATTGGTTGCTCTTCTGGTCAACCCAAATACGGCGGCAAAGGTCGTGGCGGCACCGAAAACTTAGACCAAGTGCAGGCACTTTTTGCTGATTCTTCTGGTGTTAGTGAAAATTACGGCGTATCTGCAATACGTTCTCAAGCCTTGCAAGAAACAGCCTTAAGTGTTGGCGCTCAATCTGGCCTTGCTTGGCGTTCAAAACAAATAAATGCCATTCTTGAGCAACACGATCCAAATTTAAGAAGAGTCTTTGATTTTAATTCCATGCTCTTATCAGATAATGTCTTACCTCCTGTATTAGCAGAAGGTCGAGACACACTACATATTGATGGTGATAACGCTATTCGTCTTGCAGATCGCACTTATAAAATTATCAGCCAAGCTCGCTTCGTTACAACGCCTCCAAATTGGCAACAATACTTAATTATGCACTACGATACACCACCGCGTCCGGACAACACTCTATTACCAATAACAAAACGTGAACGAATTACTTGGAAGAAATATGTTTCGATTGGTTGGAAAGAAGGGATTCAACAAGCAAATACTATTTTTGCTGAAAATTTAGCTAGACTAAAAAGAGACTACAAAGGTATGGCACTGTATCGTTCATTGTTAGCACAGAACATGGTCAGCATGCCGTATGTAGCAAAAGCAAATCTTGGTATTACAGGTAGTGGTGAAGATATGCGTATTAATGATCAAGTATTACGTATCACCGCATTACCTGCGCTACAAACAAATGCAAAACAATGGACACCTGCAATGAGTGAAACTGATGTAGGCATTCCTCAATCAACACATTATGAAAAGTAATCATGAAAACAGAAGAGAATGAATATTTATTTCCTAATGAACCAACTCGTTTTACCCCAGTTCACCTTGATCGCATATTAGAATTTTGCAATCAATTTTATGCCTCTGATATTACAATCCAAACTAATGAACCAATTTATGCAGAAATTTACGGCAAATTACGCCGAATAACGAACCGACAATTATCAAATACTGAAGTTGGAGATGCCTTAAACGCAATTTATGGTCCAAATGGAACTGCGCAATTATTAAGTGGACAAGATGTTGATACTCATTATGAATTCAAACCAAATCGAAATACTCGCTATCGCTACCGTGTAAATGCAACTGCTTGTATGGTCGAAGGACATGATGGCATACAAATTACCTTTAGAACTATTCCAACTACTCCACCATTATTAGAGACAATGTCATTACCACAAGATGTGTTAGATGCGATTGCTCCTGAACAAGGTATTGTTTATGTCACTGGAGCAACTGGTTCAGGTAAATCGACTTTACTTGCATCAATCATTCGTCATTTAGTAGAACAAAAAGAAAGTCATCGCAAAGTTTTGACCTACGAATCACCTATTGAATTCGTTTATGACATGATTGAAACCACGTCTGCTGTTGTCAGCCAATCTGAAATTCCAAGACATATTCCTTCATTTGCTGCTGGAGTACGGAATGCATTACGTAGAAAGCCAAGATTAATTCTAGTAGGTGAAGCACGCGACCCAGATACGATTAGCGCAGCGCTTGAAGCTGCAATGACCGGTCACCCTGTTTATACCACACTTCATACCAATGGCGTTGCTGAAACAGTACGCAGACTTGTTAACTCGTTTCCAACAGAAGAGCGAAATGGTAGGACAATTGATATTCTAGAAACTATTCGATTAGTTATTTGGCAGAAGTTAGTGCCAACTGTTGATGGTAAACGTGTCGCATTACGTGAATATTTAATTTTTAATGAAGAAGTTCGTGACATTCTTCTTGATTGCGAACCAATCCGCATCACTGCAGAAATTCGAAATTTAGTAAAAAAACGCGGGCAAACTATGGAAGTAGATGCTGAACGGGTTTTTAAACAAGGAATTATTTCAGAACGTGAATACCATTTAATTTTGGCAGGCGCAGAGCGTTTTGAAAAAGATGCAGATGCGAGTGCTTAAATGCGATTAGCCAAACCTCATTTTCATCTAACATCTTTAATTTATATTCCATTTTTTCTGTTAAGTGCTTATTTAGTTTTATTTCACCCTTATTGGATATTAAAAAGTATTTCTATTGTTTGTTTCTTTTGGCTTATTACTCTATTACTTTTAACATTTAGTAATTTTGGTAATAAAGCTATTGGAACAATTACAGAAGCAACGATTATTAGTAATCAGCAATCATTCTTTTTAAAAACAGTTTATTTTCAGTTATTTATTTTTATTACTTTAATTGGCGGATTATTTGCAATTCATTCTTTCATCTCACCACAAATTATTATTTTTCCCGGCAGTTACGCATTTTTTATTTTTTTCTCATGGGTAATTTATTTGTTATTTGCTGCAGCATTTATTTGTTTCGAAAGTGAACAGAAATTGTCATTTGTAAATCGTTGTTTAACGCCGTTGATGCAAATTAATTTTTTCAAAAGACATGAAAACACTTTAAAGGTTATTCAAAACACTTATTTCTTCCAAGCCAATTTCATTTGGTTCGCAACCACTTTTGCATTATTACTTTTTGCAATCACCCGTTTTAGCGGAATGTTACTTCATACTCATATTGCTAGTAATTTTGATTTTAAAAATATTGTTATTGCTTCGCTTTTGTTTTTAATTTTATCGAACAAAGGTTGGGTTAATTTCATTAAAGAAAATGCCTATCAACAACGATTTTTAATTTTATTTATTAGTGTTTCATCATTCTTACTTATAGTAACTAATGTCTTGTCATGGCTTTTTTTTCACATCAGTAATTTCTTTAGTTTTTCATCCTTAAGGGTTTCCTTTTCCTTATATGACTGGTTTCATTGGATCGATAGTACAATTTTAAATCAAATTTTTATTTGGTTTTGGTTATTAGGCTTTTGCCCATACATAGCTTTAAAAACAGTAGAAGTTTATCGTGGTTCGACTATTAAAAAAATGATAACGCAAAGTTTGATATTACCGAGCTTGATTAGTTTAGGTTTATTATTTCTACCTTCTTTTACAATGTTAGCTACAACAACTGCTAAACAAATTTTGATATTAGTTTTGTTTGTAACTAGCTTTAGCTTAATTGTGTATGCATTCTTAACTGAATCAAACTTTCAAAAAATATTTTTTTCTAGAGTAAGTGCTGAAGATAAAGACACTTTTCAAAATATTGTGCAAGCAAGTAAAGGTATTTTTCAAAATATCGTTGCACTATTTATTTTAGTATTGCTGTTTGGATTGCTTATACTTTCTATTATTGTACCTATTACTTTTTTCCCTGTTTGGTTATTAACTATTTTGCTCTGTGTAAGCATTCTTTATGCAATCCGACAATCAAAAATCACACGATAAAAATTTAACATTAATTGAAGGTTTTACAGATT
>CAZYCO010000019.1:1138-19934 GCA_964645885.1 uncultured Gammaproteobacteria bacterium | reverse complement strand
CCTTTGAACTCGCATTAACGTATAAACAAAACTTTATTGAAGCTTTAAAACTTTTTTTTCAACATCAAAAAGAATTAATTCATGAATTAAAACGAAATAGTTCAAATACCTATTTTGATCGCCGTTTTAAACACCAATCTTGGCAAACACCCGCATCACAAAAGATTGTAAAATCATATTTGAACATATCTGATGTTATTTTTAAGTTCTTAGATAAACATCCTAATCTAGAACCTCAAACTTATTTCTTATTTGATTTTTTAATTAATGCTTTATCACCGAGTAATTTTCCATTCTTAAACCCTGAAACAAAGAATATAAAAGGTGGTTTTCATGCTTTTCTAAATGATTTAGATAAATGGTCTGGTTATCCTTTAATTACCAAATGCCAACATGACGCATTTGAGTTAGGTAAGACGCTTGCAACTACCGCAGGCAAGGTCATTTATCAAAATGAATTAATGCAGTTAATCCAGTATCAAGCAACAACTGAAAAAGTACATAAAAATCCGATTTTGATAGTCACTTCTTGGGTTAATAAATTTTATATTTTAGATTTACGTAAAGAACATTCGCTAATTCGTTGGTTAATAGCGCAAGGTTATACTGTTTTTGTTATTTCCTGGGTCAACCCTACTCAAAATTTACGTCATAAGAATTTTTCTGATTATGTATCTCATGGTGTGATTGAAAGTATCAAAATTATTCGAGCAAAAACAAATAACGAAAAAGTAAACCTTTTGGGATTTTGCTTAGGCGGAACACTTGCTTCTAGTGCATTAGCATATCTTGCAAAGGAAAAATTGGATTGGATTTTAACAGCGACTTTTATAGCTACTTTAATTGATTTTTCTAAAGCTGGGCCCATTAAGCAATTTATGGGTGAAAAACAAATTCAATTATTTGAAAAATTTATGCGTCGCCAAGGCTTCATGCACGGATATAAAACATTAGTTGCGTTCCAATTGATAGCAGCAAATGAAAATATTTGGCCGTTTTGGATTAAGCATTATTTACAAGGTAAAAAAACGTTATCACTCGATACTTTATTTTGGTCCCTTGATATTACTCATAGTACCGAAGCAATTTATCGTTTTTATATGCGTAAATTGTTACAAGAAAATGCGCTAGCTCCTCCTATATACCAACAAAAAATTTCTACTCCAATTTTTTATGTTGGTTTTAGAGAAGATTGGTTATCGCCAATAGAAGGTTGTTTCGATAGTTGTAAGATTTTCTCCGACGCTCAAAACAAGACATTCTTAATGGCGCCGGGCGGTCATTTATCAGGAATTACTACTAAACCAACAGAACATTCACAGCAAAAAAACCAAATCAAAGCCATTGAAGCAAATGAAACTTTTGAACAATGGTTAACTAACAGCAGTGAAAGTTATTCGTCATGGCATATTAATTGGCAACAATGGTTAACTGAAACCAATAAAGAATGGATAGATGCAAGAACAATAGAAAAATATATTGAAGATGCGCCAGGAAGTTATGTTTTTAATTTTGTTTGGAAATAAAAAACCGAGCTAAATGCTCGGTTTTTTAGGATTATTATTTAAGCTACAGGAGGAGGAGTACCACCACCGCCTACACCACTTTTCTTTGGGGCATCGCTAACTTGAATGTCGCCGCTGTTACCGCCTTGCTGTGGTTGATTACCTCCACCTGATTCAAGCTCTGGAGATTGGTTAGGCGGCTGATCTTTTTCTGGCTGTTGTTCTTTCTTACCGCCACCACCGCCGCCGCCACCTTTAGCGTCTTTAAGTGTTTGCAAGCTACCTGAGCCAGGTTGTGATACTTTTCCACCGAAGTCTTTAGCACCGCCTTCAAAGCCACTTTTAACTTGTTCAGCACCACCAGAGACATCACCACCCAAGGTTTCAGCTTGGCCACCAACCCAACGTAAAATTTTGTCTGGAATAACGTGAATCATCGAATAAGATTTTTGGATGATAAACACGACGATACCCATATAAATCGCGATGACAGCAAATGGGAAAATAAATGCTGAATAGCCACTATCTGATTTGACCATCTGTTGGAAGATTGTTCCTGCGGAGTAGAAAAAGCCCATGTTTATTAACCACAAGGAAACATAAGACAAAATCATTCCTGAAAAATAACCAAACAACATTAAACTTGGACGTAAGAAAACGCCAATCAGCAATACGAATCCATTCACAGCTTTACCTAAAGCATCGTGGCCTTCAGGAACTGCAATTGCTAAACCTAACAATGGCGCAGCGATCATCGCTTCAATTACACCAATAAACCAACCAATTGCAGCAAAGCTATAAATTAAAAATGGAATTAGAGGTACGTAGTATTCCATCATGATACCTGAAGAAAACATGATACCTAATAAGAAAGACCATAATGGAACGAACCACATCAAGAACGCTAAAATAGCGTAAGGAATAGAGTTAACGCAGGATGCAAAACTGGTTAATGCTGTAGTTACAACCACCGCAAAACCACCACCAATCCACATTGCCGCCGCACCATTTAAAATAGCACGACCAAAATTAGAAACTAAAACAATTGGGTCTTGTACGGTCGTTTGATTAGTAGCAAGTCCCTGCAAGCTTCGAGCAAATCCTGCAAATTCATTTACTGCATTAACCATTTGGTTGATAGCATCTAGAATGACACCAACACCTTTACCACCGAAAATATAATCTGTTGCAGTAGATATGAATTTTCGTAAGTCACTATTTTTAATTTTTTTAATTTGTTTTCTGATTGTGCTTTTTTCCCAAGATTTGTACCATTTCTTATCCCAATTTTGAGCAACTTGGATACCACCAGAGACTGTACTAGCAGCACCGCCAACAGCATTAGCACCCGTATTAAATGGCTCTAAAATATCACCAGAAGCATTCTCTTGATCTGGATTACTCACACCTGGATTAAAAGTTTCGGCATTTTTTACATATGCTTGAAATGCAGCGCCATTCACTAAGCTATTTAAATTATCTCTATAGCTTTGCTGCAAATTGCCAAAATAATCATAAGTTCCAGGTTGAGCAGCCGTAATATACTCTGTGCCTAAATTCATAACAGGCAAAATATCGTAGAGGCCACTGGTATTTAAACTATTTTGGTTTAACGCGGAAATAACAAAATAATATTGTCCTGCAGATAACCAACCTTGTAAGCGAGCAAAAAGAAGTTGCTGCATTGCTTTTTGAGAGTCGGTTAATTTCACTGGTTGACCAGTCTTGTTAGCATACATTTTTTGCTGAAGCATCATCTGATAATTTTTTGCTGCTTGAGCCTGAATTCGCAAAGTAGGCGTAATAATGGTTTGATAATCATTATATGCATCTGTTAATTCTGTACCTTGCAGTAAAGGTGGATTAGGTGGTTGATCAGATACCCATAATTCATAATTCACATTTGCAATGTTTTGGCTTTGAATTGTTCCGTAAGGAAGTGGAGTTACATTGGTTTGATAATAATTATTTGCAATTGCCTGAGCTGTAAGCATTAAGTCATTCAACATCGCCTGAACAGCTGCAGAACGACTAGTAAAAATGTCTGCTGCCATCGTAACAAAAAATGGATCGACGGTTGTTTTAGATACGTCAGTAGTATCTTTTAATGCATCATCTACACCATATTGTTGCTCTAAGGTTGAAGCCGATGCCATAGTCCAAGTTAATGTTCCGCATGCGCCATTAAATGAACTGTAAAAAGCGTTGTATTGGTCATTAGGTAAATTTGGAATAGGTAATGAAACAACCCCGTCACTATTAGGCTGTAAAGTGACAACGTTTGTTAATGTTGTGCTAAAGGAAGGTACTTCACCATTTGGATCACCTAAACCTGCATCTATACCTGCTTGACGTTGGTTAATAAGTGATTGCTGTAGACCATACATACAAACTAAGCCATTTAAAACATCTCCAGCTAATTCCTCACCAGTTTGTGTCGTAGCGTCTTGAGCTGTTGGAGGCGGTTTGATTGCTACATTTGGTTCCGCTCCTTGCACAATCACGCCACCACGTAAAAAGTATTGGAGAGCTACATTCCAAATGCTATCTGCAGCACCAACGCCTTGAACAACTACCCACATTACGAAAATTTGTACAATTGAATAACCACTCGCCTTTGGAAATAGCATTGCTAATCCAAAAACTAAACGTAAGGGAATCCAAATAGACGACCATTTTTGGCCTAATACTTGACCATCCTGTGCCGTGACTAAGGTAGAAACTAAAATAACATAGCCACCTAAAATGGTACCAAGTGCTAAAACAGCAGCATTAAAAATACCAAATAGCGTACCTAGTAATTGACTACCGCCGCCATGTAAAACACCGTCTACAATACCAAAAATATCTTCTAGAAATTCAATAGAGACATCTGTTGGCGGAGGGGTCAAACTTAGCCCCACACCAGGAGCAGTTAAATCAGCTGCAGTTTGTGCCCAAACTAATTCTGGTAACAAGAAAACGGCAATCAAAAATAAAAGTCGCTTCATTATTTTTTACCTAATAAACCTTCTTTCCACCACTCACGAAATGAGCACCCTAACTTACGTTTTTCAAGCTGAAAACGCCAAAAATGATATCTGAAAGCAAGTGAACCTGCTAACACGACTACACCAAAGCAGACGATTGAACCTTTCCAATAGGCGTTTATCATTAAATAAATTAAATAAAGGATTGCAATACTAGTAATGACTGCCATAGCAATAGCTAAAATAGTGAATTCTCTTTTGCGACGTTCTAAATCTTGATCAGTAAGGCTTTGTCTTACAACAGTCTCATCGAAATCTTCTTTAACTTCTGGTTTCTGAGTAACAAAGGATGTAACGATCATATTTTTGATGTTACGAGTAGAACTTTTAATAAAATCTAATCCCATCCAAGAGGGGATATCAATGAAAGGTTTAACCGTTTTTTTGATGCCTCGCGTAACTCTGCCCATGAAAGCCTCATGTCAACATTGCGGTTGGAGTAGGTGGACGAAATATACACTTGCTCCCCCTACAATTCCAGTTTAAAGTTTTTTGAACTTATCCAAAAAGACTAAACTACTATGCCTGATTTAAGCATTCCAGCTGTACATCGCTTTTGGAAAGAATACGAAGATCCCATTATTTATAGGGTTATTTCTTTTATGGAAGGCGTAGAAAGTTGGACTCTTGATAACGACCCAAACTTTGAAACCTCTATGAAACAATTAGGCGAAGCGCTTGATAATATTGGCGATGTCGATATGAATGAACTTGGAAAAGAGGAAATGTTCATTCGTATTGCATGTAATATTAAGACTGGACGTGGGTTAAGATTATTACAAGCTATTGATACTGCTCATCCAGGCGCCGCATCTAAATTACTCGTTCATGCAGAAGAAAATAGTGAAGGCCCAAATGATCCGCCGGGTATTTTTCTGCGCCGCAATATCGTATTTGAAAGATTAAGATTATTAACTAGGGTATTTGCACCTCATCGCTTCACTTTAATTCTTCGTGCACTTGAAGGTGAAGAGCATTAATTTTTTTAGTTTGTAAAAGGGTTGGATAAATGAAACGTTCTAAACATGTACTTACTTGTGGAGTTCTGCTTTCTACATTACTTACAGCTGCGCCAGTTTTTGCTGATGAATCTGATATTCTTAATCAAATTTTAACTGTGGTTACCAATATCAGTAATTATTTAGGTATTAATATTACTCCTGATAATCAAAATCAAATTCCACCAACGCCAGCAACGCCAAATATCACCCAAACTGAAACTATCATGGGTGCATATCAAAAAAATTATAATAATGCATATGTTTTATCACTACCTTCAACCTACAACCCTGCTGTTGATCAACCACCTAGCTTTAATCCACCACAGAGCTTAAATCAGCAAAGTATTTACAATGCATTAACAACTACGAATGCAGCTTTAATTCACGCATACATGGGAGAATTAGGCATTACCCAATCTGCACCAACTTCTACAAATACATACGCAACATCCCCATCGCAACAAGAAGCAGCAAACGAAAATGACAAAGCATTAAACTTTGATTCGTTATTTGGTCCATCTGGTTACAATACAACGAATACTTCCGGTACAACTTCTAATAGTAATACTGATCCTGAAACACTCGCTCTAAACTTCATTCGTTTTGTATCGGGGCTTGCAAATCCAGTATCTGTTGCTAGCTTAAATGATTTAAATGCAATGGGTGTGTCTACTGCACAACGTTATGATTATTTAGTCGCGCTTCGCTCTTATATTGCTGCGCAATCTGTTGGTACAAGTAATCTTTTTCAAATGCTCTCTCGTCGTCACATTTATCCAGGACTAGGTTCTAGCGTTGGTATGAAACAAGCTGATACTGTTGATTCAAGTGGCAATGTAACTCAAGGCGCAGCAGTTGCAGATGCAAGCCAATCACAAGTCGATGATTACGTTGCTCAACGCCGTACCACAACGATTGCTTGGTACCAAAATATGGAAAAAGCAACTCCTATTACCGTACAACGGGAAACACTTTACGTATTAGCTGAAATTCAAGCTAGTTTGAATGAAATGAAAAAATTAGACGAAAGAATTTTGGCAACACTATCAGCTATGCAATTAATGCAATTACAAACAGCGAAAAAAGACTTAAACGAAAAGTTATTGAAATTGCAGCAAGCAAAAGCAAACGCTCCAACAGCTCCAGGAAAAGAAGATTAAGAAAAAATCTTTTAGTGTTAATTATAAAGCCCAACATTTGTTGGGCTTTTTTAGCTACACGAGGATACTCCTATGAATGAAATGATATACAAAATAAAAGGTATGCATTGTTCTTCATGCGTTAATAAAATAAAAAATGTATTTCTTCCTGAAGAAGTAGAAGTAACACTTCACCCACCGCAATTAAAAATAAAAACAAATCAACCCATTTCACTAGAAGAATTAAATACGAAAATTGCTAATGCTGGCAATTATCAATTAGAACAACCAGATCAAATTGCAGTAGTTGATACTAAAAAAAATTGGATTAGCACTTATTACCCTATTTTATTGATCGCAATTTATATTGCAGGCGTTTCGTTTTTTGCAAACAGCAATTTATCCAGCATTGCGTTGCATCAATGGATGAATGATTTTATGGCTGGATTTTTTCTAGTGTTTTCAGCATTTAAAATGCTTGATTTGAAAGGATTTGCTGATGCATATGCATCTTATGACTTACTTGCTCGACGAATTCATAGTTATGGATTTATCTATCCCTTTTTAGAATTAGCTTTAGGTTTGTTGTACATCAAACAACTATTTCCAACATTTACTTATACTGCAACCATCGTATTAATGGGATTTTCAAGTTTGGGTGTGCTAAACGCATTAATGAAAAAACAAAAAATTCGTTGTGCTTGTTTAGGAACAATATTGAATGTACCGATGTCTAGCATCACATTAATTGAAGATCTGTTAATGGTAATAATGGCGGTAGCTATGCTGTTATTTTAAGTTAACTGTATCTAAATATTTTTTTATGCCATCTTCTAGTGAAGTGAATGGTTTGTCGTAACCAATTTCACGTAAATGCTGAATATTTCCTTCTGTGAAACTTTGATAACGACCACGTAAATGTTCAGGGAATGGAATGTATTCAATATGCCCATGCTTATGCCATTTGATCACATTAGTTGCTACGTCATTGAATGGCCGACTTTGACCTGTGCCAACATTAAAGATGCCGCTTTTATTCTTATTTTTCCAAAACCAGATATTTACATCGCAAATATCTTCAACATAAATAAAATCACGACGTTGTTCGCCATCGCCGTAACCATCACAACCTGCAAATAATTTTACACAATCACTTGTTTGTAACTGACGATTAAAATGAAAAATTGTACTCGCCATTGTTCCTTTGTGTTGCTCGCGTGGTCCATACACATTGAAATAACGTAATCCTACAATTTGATTTTTACTATTCCCAAAATGACGTCTGACATATTGATCAAATAATAATTTTGAATAGCCATAAACATTCAGAGGTTTTTCATTGTTACCATGAACGGTACTGTCGTGACTTAAACCATAAATTGCAGCGCTAGATGCATAAATAAAAGGAATTTGCTTATTATGAGTGTAATGTAATAACAGTTTAGAATAATCGTAATTGGTTTCCATCATATAACGACCATTCCATTCTGTTGTGACAGAACATGCACCCTGATGAAAAATCACTTCAATATTTTCTAATGATGAATCATTTTTTTCTACTAACAAACGAAACTGATCTTTATCTAAATAGTCACTAACCGTGCAATCCACTAAATTTGTAAATTTAGTGCCATCAGTTAAATCATCAACAACAATAATGTCGTTATGACCTTGTTCATTTAATTTTTTTACTAAATTACTACCGATGAAACCGCAACCGCCTGTGACAATAATCATTGTTATTTCCTCATTTTTTCAACGATTGCTGTTGTGGAACAACCTTCTACAAATGGTAAAATTTTAACTTCACCGCCATTTTCTAAAACGGCTTTTGCACCAGCGATATCTTCAACTTTATAGTCACCGCCTTTGGTTAGTACATCCGGCATAATTGCTTTAATTAAACGCTCTGGTGTGTCTTCACTAAATGGCACAACCCAATCCACTGATTGCAAACCAGCTAAAACATGCATACGACGTTCTACTGAATTAATTGGACGATCGGCGCCCTTTAATCGCTTTACAGAATTATCATCGTTCACCAATACAATTAAACGATTACCTAATTCTTTTGCTTGGGCGAGATAAGTTACGTGTCCCGCATGCAAAATATCAAAGCAACCATTGGTTACTACAATTTTTTCACCATGTGCTTTTGCATCTTGTATTGCAATTAAAAGCTGTTCTTCATTAACAACACCGTTTAATGATGAATCAATTTCTGCAGCATAACGTCTCAATTCTGGTGCGCTCACTGTTGCTGCTCCTAAACGACTAACTACAATTCCTGCCGCTAAATTTGCCAATGTTACAGCATCTTTAAATGATTCCCCTGCTGCAATAGTTGCAGCCAATACTGCAATTACTGTATCGCCCGCGCCGGTGACATCAAATACTTCTCTAGCTTTTGCTGGTAAATGAAATTCATCGCCATCTTGCTGAATTAATGTCATACCATGTTCGCCACGCGTAACTAACAATGCTTTTAATTGTAGATCTTTAATTAATTTTTTACCTTTTTGACAAATTTCTTTTTCATCATGGCAGTGACCAACAACTGCTTCGAACTCTTTGTAATTAGGCGTAATAATCGTTGCACCTTTATAACGTCTAAAATCATTACCTTTAGGATCAACCAAAACCGGAACATTTTTTTTACGCGCAGCTGCGATCAAATCTTCAACTGAATTTAATGTGCCTTTGCCATAATCAGATAAAACAACAATATTATTTTGCTCAAGTAATTGTTGATATTGCGTTAAAAATTTTTCTTGATTGTCATATTGAATTTTCTTTTCGAAATCTAAACGAATTAATTGTTGATGCTGACTCAATACTCGTAATTTTGTGATGGTAGGAAGTAAAGATGTACGTTGTAAAAATGTTTTGATATTGGCGACATTTAATTTGCGTTCTAATAATTCACCTTCAACATCATTACCAATAATTCCCATTAAATTTACGTCTACTAATAGTGACGATAAGTTTAATGCTACGTTACCAGCACCTCCTGGACGTTCTTCTGATTGATTAATATGAACAATAGGAACAGGTGCTTCGGGCGAAATTCTAGATGTCGCGCCGAACCAATAACGATCAAGCATTAGATCGCCTACAACTAATACATGTGCTTTAGAAAAATTAGGAAAGTGAATATTCATAACGCCTATCTACTTGTTTGATGTAAGCCAACTATTAAGTTCCATTAAATCATTTGCAGATAACGTTCCTGCATACTGCTTTAACGCTAAAATACTGTTGATATAGCTATATTGATCAACTGCAAGTTGACGTTGAGAGTTGTATAAATTTTTTTGTTCATTCAATACATCAACCATGGTGCGTGTTCCTACTTGATAAGATGCTGTCGTACTTTCAAGTGAGCTCATTGCTGATATAACTGCTTGTCGATCTGCTTTTATCTGACTAATACCTGAAATGACATCGTTAAATGATTGGCGTGTACCAGTAACTGTGCTGCGATAATTTTGATGGTATTGCGCCATACTGGTTTGATAATCATATGCAGCTTGTTTAGTTTGTGAATTGATTGCACCACCTTGGTAGACAGGCACGGATAATTGCACACCAAACGATCCAGTTCTTGTTCTGATATCACCATCTTCAAAAAAAACTTGGTTATTTTTTTGCGTATCATAACTAGCAATGAAATCTAATGTTGGAATATGACCGCCTCGTTGTACTTTTATATTTTCTCGCGATGCTTGCATGGCATATTTGGCAGCTAATAACGTGTAATTTTGTTTTTGTGCCGTGTTCACCCATGCATCAACATTTGCTGGAGTTGGTTTAATTAAAGGTAAATTACCGCCCTTTAATTTTGCTAATTGCGGATAACGTTTACCTGTAATTTGCCATAAAGCTTCATAACTATTTTCTACAGTATTTTTTGCTGCAATTTCAGCAGCTACTGCAGAGTCATATCCAGCTCTTGCTTCATTAACAGAAGTAATTGGCTCAACACCTACTCGATAACGTTCTTTTGCTTGTTGATATTGCTTTGCATTCGCTTCTTTTTCAGCAGTGGTATAACGCAAGGTATCTTCGGCTTGTAAAACATTAAAATATGCTTGCGCAACTCTGATCATTAAATTTTGAGCTGATGCATCAAAATTAGCTTGCGCTTGTTTCACGATTGCGTTGGCCTGACGTAATTTCATCCAGTGTGTATAGTCAAAAACCGGTTGCGATATATTTAATTGGTAGTCATAAGCATCGAGCGTTGCTGTACCAGATGGCACACCAAATACACTCGATTTTACATCAGTATGATTTTGTTGAACTAATGCACTACCTGTGACATTCGGTAACAAAGCAGCAAGTGCTTGAGGTTTTGCTTCGCGTTGCGATAAGCGTGTAGAAATAGCGGCTCTAAAAGCCGGATCATTCATCAATGCATCTTGATATGCGTGCATTAGATCAACAGCAAAAACATTTGATACTGACATCAAAAATGTCATTGCCCAAAAAGCTTTGTTAATTGTTAATTTCATTTTCAAATTCAAAATTTATATTAAAGAGAAAATTGCTCAATTTCTGGTGCATGAATTAACGGTTTTATATTGGTTTCAAATAAAACTTTTTTGTCGAATTTTTCTTCGGTTACGCGTGTATACATAACAGCATGCATAACTGGCACTAAGCCAATAATGGCAAATAAACGACCATGCACTTTAATTGAATCTAAAAAGTTACGCGGTAAATAAGGTAGTGAACCTGTAATCACCACAACATCATAAGGCGCATGCGCATCCCAACCTAAAGCAGCATCAGCTGTTGCAAGCTGAGCATTATGAATTTGCAAAGATGTTAGTTTGTCTCGTGCGGAATTAGTAAATTCTGGAAAGATATCAACGCTGTACACTTGTTTAGTCATACGCGCCAATATTGCAGTGATATAGCCTGAACCGGTGCCAATTTCTAACACTTTTTCATGAGGCTTAAGCGCCAAAAATTGTAGCATCTGTGCTTCGTGCGTTGGCAGCATCATGGTTTGATCATGCCCAATTGGAATAAGTTCATCAGCATAAGCTAATGATTTATAGGCTTCAGGAACGAAATGATCACGCGGAGTTTGTCTGATCACGTTCAATAATTCAGTATCTAGCACGTCGCAAGTACGCAACTGCTGTTTAATCATATTTTCTTGGGCTTGATGTAGCTCCATAGCAAGTTCTCTTTTTTTGATTGATATGGAAAAAAATGGCTTGTTGGTTTAAATATTTTGAGTTATTTAAAAGACAGTGAAGATTAAAGGGTACCTTCTCGAATGTCTACTTACACAGCTGAATCGATTGAAGTTTTGAGTGGCTTGGATCCGGTTAAAAAACGTCCCGGAATGTATACCAACACCACACGTCCAAACCACCTGGCTCAAGAAGCTATCGACAATAGCGTTGACGAGCACTTGGCGGGATATGCCAAAACCATAGAAGTCATCCTCTATAAGGATGGTGCGCTTGAAATTAGCGATGATGGCCGAGGTATGCCGGTCGACCTACACCCAGAAGAAAAAATTCCAGGGGTAGAGTTAATCCTTACTCGTCTACACGCTGGCGGAAAGTTTTCCAATAAAAACTACAAATTTTCCGGTGGCTTACATGGCGTAGGTATCTCTGTCGTAAACGCTTTATCTTCTTCCTTAGAAGTAAAAATTAAACGCGACAGCAAAATTTATTTTATGGCTTATGCCGATGGCGATAAAAAGAAAGATTTAAAAGTCATAGGCGACACTGCCAGTAAAAAAGAAACTGGTACTAGCATTAAATTTCTGCCAAATCCTAAATATTTTGATTCACCTAAATTTTCTGTAAGTCAACTGAAGCATATTTTACGAGCTAAAGCTGTGTTATGCCCTGGTTTAAAAATTATTTTTAGAAATGAGCAAGAGGGTGAACATGAAGAGTGGTATTTCGAAGATGGTTTACCTACTTATTTAGTTGATTCCTTAGCAGATGTCACTTTACTGCCTGAGCAACCATTCGTTGGTCATTTCAGTGGCGATATTGAAGAAGTTGACTGGGCGTTAATTTGGACACCTGAGAACACGCCAGCGGTTGCTGAAAGTTACGTCAATTTAATTCCAACCATTCAAGGTGGAACGCATGTTAATGGTTTACGTACAGGCCTTTTAGACGCATTGCGTGAATTTTGTGAAATCAGAAATTTATTACCGCGTGGCCTTAAATTATCTGCCGAAGATATTTGGGACAGCTGTAATTATGTTCTTTCAATTAAAATGCAAGATCCGCAATTCTCAGGACAAACCAAAGAACGTTTAACTTCACGTGAATCAGCAACTTTTGTTTCTGGTGTCGTTAAAGATTCATTTAGCTTGTGGCTCAATCAAAATGTACAACTAGGCGAAGCGCTTGCAGAACTCGCCATTCAAAATGCACAAACACGTTTGAAAACGGCAAAACAAATTGTTCGTAAAAAAGTATTAGCAGGCCCTGCACTGCCTGGAAAATTAGCTGATTGCAAAGTTCAAAGTTTGGATGCCGAATTATTTTTAGTAGAAGGTGACTCCGCAGGCGGTTCTGCAAAACAAGCACGTGATCGCGAATTTCAAGCGGTTATGCCGCTTCGAGGTAAAATTTTAAATACCTGGGAAGTTGATTCTGGCGAAGTATTAGCATCACAAACCATTCATGACATTGCAGTTGCAATTGGTGTTGATCCAGGTAGCAGTGATTTAACTGGCTTACGTTATGGCAAAATTTGTATTCTTGCCGACGCAGATTCAGACGGCTCACACATCGCCACATTACTCTGCGCATTATTTTTAAAACATTTCAAAGCATTAGTTGCAGCAGGACATATCTTTGTTGCAATGCCACCACTTTATCGAATTGATATTGGCAAAGACGTTTATTACGCCCTTGATGATAGTGAAAAACAAGGCGTTCTTGATCGATTAAAAGCTGAAAATAAAAAAGGCAAAGTAAATATCCAACGTTTTAAAGGTTTAGGTGAAATGAATCCTATTCAATTGCGCGAAACAACGATGGATCCAAATACACGTCGTTTAGTGCAATTAACGCTTGATGTAGAAGATAAAACTATAGAAGTCATGGATATGCTGCTTGCTAAAAAACGTGCAAATGACCGTAAAAATTGGTTAGAACAGAAAGGTGATTTAGCCGAAGTTCAATAATTAATTAGGAATTTAATGCATGGATAAGCCTGTTATTGTGATTGGCGCAACTGGAGCAACTGGAAGTGCCATTTGTGAAAAATTACATCAAGACAATATTCCTTTGCATTTAATTGCTCGTGATCCGTCTGCCCTTACAACATTGGCACAAAAATTTAATGCCAGCTTTGCAATAGCTGATGTCACTGATACTGAACAATTACAACAAGCAATAAAAGATGGTATTCAAAATGGTTGTAGCGGTTTAGTGTATTGTGTCGGATCAATCGTAATAAAACCTTTAGCGCGTGCTAACGTGAATGATTTCATGGATTGTTTCAAATTAAATACAATTGGAGCAGCAATTGCGATTCAATCCGCTGCTAATGCTTTGAAACAAAGTAAAGGCAGCGTTGTGTTATTTTCATCTGTAGCAGCACAATATGGTTTTACTAATCATGCTGTTATCAGTTCTGCAAAAGCTGCAATTGAAGGTTTAACTCGATCCCTTGCTTGTGAACTAGCACCGCATGTACGCGTCAATGCCATCGCGCCAAGTTTAACTGAAAGCAAAATGTCAAAATCGTTTTTCGATCAACCTAAAATAATCGAAGAAATCGCAAAAACTCATCCACTAAAACGTTTAGGTGCGGCGGATGATTTAGCAAATTTAGCGGTATTTTTACTAAGTAATCAAAGTGAATGGATTACTGGGCAAGTTATTGCTGTTGATGGTGGCCGCTCGACGTTGAGATAAACAATGCAAGTTAAAAACTTACGTTTAATTTTTTGGGATCAACTACATCCAACCATATCCTCTTTAAAAAATATTAATAAAAAAGATGATCTTGTTTTATTGATTGAGTCTTATGAATTAGCAACTGAAGTAAAACATCATAAAAAAAAGTTAATTTTACTTTTTTCTGCAATGCGTCACTTTGCTGCTGAATTAAAAAAACAAAACTTTCATGTTGATTATGTTTCTTTAACTGATGAGTCTAAAAAAACTAGTTTTAATCAAATTGTTTTAGAAAAGATAAAGCAATACCAAGTTGAAAAACTTATTTTAACTGAGCCAAGTGAATGGAACTATTTAGAACGAATTAAGAAATTGCAGAAATTAACTAAAATACCTTTTGAAATTTTAGAAGATGAACGATTTTTTTGTTCGATTTCAGAATTTAAACAATACGCTAAAAATAAAAAACAATTACGTATGGAATTTTTCTATAGAGAAATGCGTAAAAAAACCAATTATTTAATGAAAAACAATCAACCGATTGGCGCGCAATGGAATTTCGACGTAGAAAATCGCAAACGTTATGATGGCAAAATAACTATTCCTAATTTACCTGGAATCAAACCAGATAAAATCACAAAAGAAGTAATTACATTAGTTGAACATCATTTCTCTGAGCATTTTGGTGATGCTACGCCCTTCTGGTTTGCTGTAACGCGTGACGGTGCAGAGCAATTATTAAAAAATTTTCTTGAGCATTGCTTACAATATTTTGGTAATTACCAAGATGCCATGCTCGATAATCATTATTATTTATTTCATGCTGTTTTATCGATGTATATCAACTGCGGTTTATTACTTGCAAAAGATGTATGTGAACAAGCATTAAATGTTTATCACCATAAAAAAATACCACTGCCTTCAATTGAAGGTTTTATTCGACAAATTATTGGTTGGCGCGAATATATTCGTGGTGTGTATTGGTTAAAAATGCCAAGTTACCGTGATAACAACTATTTAAATGCAGATCGGCCACTACCTGATTTTTATTGGACTGCAGATACCAAATTAAATTGCTTAAAACAAACCATCACAGCTACTCAGAAAAATGCCTATGCACATCATATTCAACGCTTAATGGTGACTGGTAATTTTGCATTACTTTGTGGTCTTGATGTGAATGAAGTAAATGAGTGGTATTGGATCGTTTATGCTGATGCTTATGAATGGGTAGAGTTACCAAATACCTCTGGTATGACATTGTTCGCAGATGGCGGTTTTTTAGCATCAAAACCTTATGCTGCATCTGGTCAATACATTCATAAAATGTCGAACTACTGTGAATCGTGTCATTACAATGTAAATGAAAAATTAGGCGAAACTGCTTGTCCTTTTAATTATTTATATTGGTATTTCTTAATTCGAAATGAAAAACGCTTGAAAAATAATCAACGTCTTAGAATTGCCTACACTGCACTTGCGAAATTCGATCCAAAAAAACGTAAACAAATTTGTGATGATGCAGAAAAGTTTTTAAATTCATTGAAGAGTAGTTATTAGTAAAAAATTAAGTATTAACAACCACATACCAGGTATTTCTTCCCGCGCCACATAAATGCAAATAACCGTTTTTCACCAGTTCACGTAATTGCACTTTTAAAGTATTTCGATTGGCATTGGTTAAAGTTTGAATTTCACTGATTGATAATTGTCGATGTGATTTCACAAATTCGATTATTTTTGCAGCAAGCGGATTTAAACGATGAACTAAAATTTTTTCGCGTTCAATTTTTTGTACCAATTCATCTTTTTGTTTTTTTAATACGCTCAGAAAAAATTTTAACCACGGATGCCAATCCGGTAGTCCTTTTTTAAAGGATAAATGAGTATGACGAAGCGCTGCGTAATAATTTTCTTTATTTGCTTCGATTATGGTTTCGATAGAACTAAAAGCTACGTAACTATAACCTGATTTCAGCAATAGCCATGTTGTTAGTAATCGTGACAAACGACCATTTTGATCTTGAAAAGGGTGAATAGTTAAAAATCTAATAATAAAAATTCCGATTGTTAATAATGGATGTAAATCTCTTTCAGTTAAGTTTTTTTGAAGCCAACTGAAAAGCTGATGCATTAACTTTGGTGTTTCAAATGGATTAGGTGTTTCAAGCACGAAGCCTAAATTTCCACCGGTATAATCAAACGTTTTAATCTGATTAGAAAATTTTTTGTAATGACCTCGATAACAAATTTTAGAGCTAAATTGCAGTAACATATCGTGCATTTGCTTTATGTATTCTTCAGTAACAGCTAACGTCTCGTAGTTTTGAAAAATTTGCTCTAGTACGCTGGCGTAACCCGCAATTTCTTCTTCATCATGAGATTGAAATGATTTGGCTTTGATTCGAGCTAAAAGATCTTCTACTTCTTTATCTGATATTTTGTAACCTTCAATTCGATTTGAAGATCCTACACTTTCAATCATGGTGTTTTTTTGCAGAACTGCTAATTGCTCTGAAGATAAATGCTTTGACACTCGCCAGCTTCCTCGAAATTCATCGATTTCACTGATAAGTTCCAACATTTCAGGATTAATTTGTAACGTTTCGAGCTTCATCATTGGAGTTATTCCCCAAAAAACACCCACTTACACCCAAAACATACCCATTTTCAAATTGGGTATAAATGGGTGTGTTTTGGGTGTTACCCCTTCAATTTTGACTCCAAACTTCGTCTTCGTTTCTTTCTTGAAAGTAAGATGTTCAAGGTTTCAACACCTATTGAGAAACTGATTGCGAAGTAGAGATAACCGCGTGGTATGTGCATTGCAAAGCCGTCTGCAATCAACATCACACCAACTAATAACAAGAAACTGAGCGCTAACATTTTGATAGTTGGATAATTGAAAACGAAATTACTCAATGGCTCGCTTAAAAACATCATCGTAATAATCGCAATAGAAATTGCTATTGCCATGATGGTGTAATTTTGAGTTAAACCTACAGCGGTGATGACGCTATCTAACGAAAAAACAATATCTAAAATTGCAATTTGAACAATGACCATACCAAAGTTGGCGTATCGAGGTGCGGCTTGTGAAAATTCATCTTCAAATTGATTGAATTCAGCGTGCATTTCTTGTGTGCTTTTATAAAGCAAAAACAATCCACCAGTAATTAAAAAGATATCACGACCGGAAAATGTCATATCCGCAAATGTAAGTAGTGGTTTAGTTAATTTTGATAACCATACGACGGATGCAAGTAACAATAGTCGTGTTCCAAGCGCTAATAACAAACCAAATCGGCGCGCACGTTTTCTTTTTTCAGCAGGAAGTCGATTGGTCATAATCGATAAAAATATTAAATTATCTACACCTAAGACAATTTCAAGAAAAGTCAAAGTGAGTAAACTCAGTAAGTCATGGAATAAGATTGATATATCCACAATGTTCCCTTATTTAAATAAAGTTATTTTAGCTTTTTTTTATCTGATGATTTGCTGCGCATGTCACCAGCCATTGCAAATATGATTGCAGCAACAGGAATAGCTAATAACATGCCTAAAAGACCAGCTAAATTTCCACCAATAATTAACACTAGAATTGTTGTAAGAGGTTTTAAACCAACTTTATTGCCTACTAAGCGTGGTGTTAACACAAAGTTTTCAATCACTTGACCAATTGCAAAGACAATTAGCACTGCCATTACTTTTGGCAGAATTGGTGTTGCAGTTGCAATTGCAGTAATTAAAGAAATACTAATACCTAAAATAAATCCTAAATAAGGAATAATCGTCAAAAGTCCAGTAATTACACCAATTACGATAGCAAACTGTAAATGAATCACACTTAATGCAATGGCGTAATAACCTGCTTGCACAATTGCTAATAATAATTGTCCTCGAATATAACCATTTAGTACCCGATCGGTATGACCAGCGAGAGAGTGAAAGAATTCTTTAAATTGGCTTGGAATAAATTTTTTAATGCTCATCGAAATATTCTCATAATCATTGATAAGCGTGTCGAGCATCATGGTAGTTTTGATATAAAATTTCAGAAGCTGATCAGCCAACAGAATGAGGCCGATAATCAGCAGCGGTTTACGGAAAGAAGAATGGAATGACAATTTAAGAAATCAATAAAATGTACTGCGGTTTTTAATTACCGTACTGTTTCATTTTTGCTTCAATGCTTTGCGTGGTATGTGGTACAGCCAGTAACCT
>CAZYCO010000019.1:511-1128 GCA_964645885.1 uncultured Gammaproteobacteria bacterium | reverse complement strand
AGGAATGAGTTTGCCGGTTACACGGCAAATACCATAGGTTTTATTTTCAATTCGCTTCAAAGCATTTTCCAATTGCTCAACATACTTGCGCTGGCGAATTGCAAGCTGGCCGGCTTCTTCTTTTGCCAATGCTTCAGAACCGTCTTCCAGCATTTTGAAGTGAGTGCCTGTATCGTCAGTTCCGTGTTCATTCAGGTTAACCAATGCTGCCTGAAGGTTTTCAAGTTCAACACGGGCATCAGCTAATTTGCGTTCAATCAACTGTTTGAATTCCTGCAGCTCTTTATCAGAATAACGTGTTTTGCCCGCAGATGAACCGGAAGATTTCTTTTCAGGCAGCTTCACATCAGGCATCTGACGCATTGGAATAAAAGAAGGAGCCGGTTTTGGTTTGGGTTCTACCGGAACATACACCACATCAAAAATTCGTGGCTGAGAAGGTTTTTCATTCTCCGGCTTCGGGTTGGGTTTTCTGCCTCTTCTGCGTGGGGCATCCGTAAGTCCTGCTGTAGTTTTTGTCAGCATTTCGTTTTTAGGCTCTGACTTGGGCGCTATATTTTTTTTCTTTTCGGATTTGCTGTCTTTTTTAGCAACTGCTTTGGCTGTTTTTGCCGGCT
>CAZYCO010000019.1:242-488 GCA_964645885.1 uncultured Gammaproteobacteria bacterium | reverse complement strand
TTCTTTGCTTCTTTTTTTGCAGCCGGTTTTACAGTTTTTTTAACGGGCTTTATTTTTTTAGATACTGGTTTAGCAACTTTCTTTTTTGCAGGTTTAGCTGTCTTCTTTGCGACCGGTTTCGATTTCTTAACTGCCTTTTTTACAGGTTTTTTTGTCGCTTTTTTAGCTGGAGATGGTTTCTTTTTAGCTTTAGCCATGATGTCAGATCCTTTCTATTTTAATCAGTGTTTTTATGTTGTCATCCAC
>CAZYCO010000019.1:0-206 GCA_964645885.1 uncultured Gammaproteobacteria bacterium | reverse complement strand
AGGGGAGTTGATCTGGTCGTCCATTTCAAAAGACCCTGCTAAAATTTCCGCGCAAATATAGTCTAAATTAGCACTGACAGCTGGGGTGAGACTATGGTGATTCTTTAGCTTTACTTTAATTCTGTCTGTTACTTCAAATCCCATGTCTTTTCTAAGATTCTGAACGCGGTTAATCAGTTCACGGGCAAGGCCTTCGTACTTTAATT
>CAZYCO010000018.1:28437-33718 GCA_964645885.1 uncultured Gammaproteobacteria bacterium | reverse complement strand
GCGGTGCATGGCGGGGCGGACACCCACGCGGCCCTAAATATCGAGTACTGAAGTTGTCATACGCAATATAGCCATTAACACGATCTAACTCAGAAACCATTGTTAAATCAGCTGCACCTGGATTTGTTTTTGATGGTGTTAATACACCTTGGGTACTTACGCCTGGAATACTATTTGCAAGTAATAAAAAGCGTTCAATTACATTCATCTTTAATGGGCGGGATGCAACGATATGATCACCCATTTTCTGCAATAATGGTACCAATCGTCTGTTATTACTTTTTACTTCAACTTTATTAATGTATCCCTCAATAATTTGAATTTTTACTGTTCCGCTTTTAATTGTTTGTGGTGGGATAATTGCGCGAGAAATAATGTAGCCTTCACTTCGATATTTAGCGGTAACTGCTTGGGTTAAATCTTGTAATGTTGCGAGTGTAATTTCTCTGTTGAAATATGGTGAAAATATTTTGCGTAGTTCATCAGATTTAATAACAGTATTACCGGTGAATGTAATATCACGTAATACGAAGCGAACTCTTCTTGCTTGATCAACAGGAAATTGGCCTGATGGTGTTGAAAATACAACCGGCGTACTAATGCCTGATCGTGTTGGCTTTGGTAGTTGTACCCGTTGTTGAATTACGCCCGGTTGAATAATACCTGGCACATTTGGAACAGTATCTACCGCATAAGTATTTAAAGAAAAAGTAGATAGAATAGCTGCTAAACTAGGACAAAAAACAAAAGCAAAAATTTCTTTTTTAGTTTTTTTTGTTTTGCGGTGATTGAAGAATTTTTTGCAATCCACTTGAAGTTCCTTCTCAATGGCAATGACAAAACCAATCAAATTATTGCTGCGTAATATGCAACAGTTATTTGAATGAAGCAATTATTTCTTTTTATAAATTTTTGTATCAAAGTTAAACAAATTTTTATTTTAAAAATGATATTACAATGACTAAATCAATTCACGAAGTCGACGTTCCTCTTCCATTATTCGACACATTAGAACATCACCATCCAAGACAAGTTGTACTTCCTCAACATTCCCTATTACCAAAAAATGCTGAATCAGATTTAAAATTGGCAAGTGAATTTTTGTATAGTTATCGCGGTAGTGAAGCAACATTTAATTCATATCGTCGAGAAATAGAACGTTTATTGCATTGGTGTTGGTATATTGCAAAAAAATCTTTAACGGATATTCAGCGCAAAGATATAGAAACATTTGTTGAATTTTGTCAAAGACCACCAGCTGCTTGGATTGGTACTAAAAATATCGCGCGCTTTATAGAGAATGAATACGGCGATCGTATTCCAAATACTGAATGGCGCCCTTTTGTTTCAACAATAAGTAAAACTGCATTTAAACAAGGCGAATCCCCTGATCCAAAAAAATATGCGCTTTCGCAAAAAGCATTACAGGCAATATTTGCTATTGTGGGTAGTTTTTATAATTTTTTAATTGCAGAAAATTATGTTGGTTTTAATCCGGTTTTGCAGATTAGACAAAAAAGTAAATATTTACGTAAACAACAACAAACAACCGTTATTCGTCGATTATCTGAATTGCAGTGGAACTATGTAATCGAAACTGCAGAAATACTTGCAAAAAATAATCCTGAGCAACATGAGCGTACACTTTTTATTTTAAGTGCCTTATATGGCATGTATTTACGAATTTCAGAGTTAGCAACATCTACACGTTGGCAACCCATGATGGGACATTTCTATGTTGATAATGACAATAATTGGTGGTTTGTAACTGTAGGTAAAGGTAATAAAGAACGACACATTTCTGTAAGCGATGCAATGTTAAATGCATTAAAACGTTATCGAATTAGTAGAGGTTTATCTGCTCTGCCCTATCTTGGTGAAACTACGCCACTCATTACTCAACTCAATGAAAAAACACCGATATCCAGTACACGTCATATTCGACAAATTGTGCAATTTTGTTTTGATCAATCGATTGAACGCATGAAGAACGATGGTTTTCATCAAGAAGCCGAACAATTAAAAGCTGCAACGGTGCATTGGTTACGACATACTGGTATTTCAGAAGATGTAAAAATTAGACCACGTGAACATGTACGTGATGATGCTGGTCATAGTTCAAGTGCAATTACTGATAAATATATCGATGTAGAACGACGCGAAAGGCATCGTTCTGCTCGAAAAAAAGTTATTCATGAACAATAAAAAATTTTTACTTTTAACTTGAATGACTTGGGCCGCTGATACTAGGACTGGATGTATTGTTATCGTTACTAGTATTAGTAGCTTGCGCAGGTTGTGGCGCAGGAGCAGGCGCTGCACCTGCAATCTTTATGTATTTTGCAAATTCAGGTTCTTGGCAAACTGCTTTTAAAATCTGTTGGACGTTTTCACTTCCAGAGAAACTAACTTCAACTTTTGATTGTACATTGGTAGCATTTTTATAGTTCTCGCCGTATGTACCGGCAATTAATAATCGTAGTGCTTTTCTAATGACATCTTTTTGTTGCGAGCCATCTTTAAATTGAAAACTAATTGCGTTTTTAGATATTGCAACTTTGGTGTCACCAATTTTGCCTTGGTAAGTTTTAACACCATTATTGTTATCTTCTTTAAATCCAAATTCACGCCATTCATTTTGTTGTGACATATGACGAACAGCCCATGTCGAAATCAAATTTACATTGTGTGGCGCTTGAATAGTTGCTGAATTTGAATTTGGGTTTTGTTGTGGCTGTGCCGCTGCTGGTTGCGGTGGTTGTGATTGGGGTGCTGGATTTGTAGTCGATGCGTGAGGATTAGTTGGTGGTGGTGCGAATGAGCTAGCTGGCGTTGGAAGTGGTGCTGTTGGCAATGGATTGGTTAAAGCTGGCACCGGTTTATTTTTCTTAAAATCAATAAAAGGACCGCCCTCATAGTTATTTGTTGTTTTTTTTGTTGGTTGATCAATCGATTGTCTAAAAACAGCATCAGTTAAATTACAAATAGTTTCTTCAAGAGGTGCCATCTTTTTCATGTTAATGTGTTCGTCATTTTTTATTGTTTTTACTCTACTCCATTCTTCATAAGCACCGCCAATTGTTCTATACGATCCAGGATTACTAATACCTACTACTGGTTGAGGAGACATATTTCGAAGTTTATGTGCAGCATCAAAGATATCGGCATTGGTAAGAGTGACGGTGAGATTACCTGATTTTGATGAAAAATTTTTAAAAATCATATCAGCTGCAATTAAGTCGTTTTGGTTTGTTGCATCAGGAATGCTATAAATAATTTCACTTATAGAATTTAATTGACCATTGTAATCCAATGATTCAATTGCATTCTTCAAAGCAGTATGAATCATATTTTTTGCTTTTATTTTATTAGCATTATCGAGCATCCCTACATATAACTTGCCGCCAAGTAGTGGAAGAATGGCGACATTAACGCCTTTTTGTGCTTGCGCCCATAAAAAGCGTTTAAAAATACCTTCCATTTCCTCTAAATAACGTTGTTCTCCTTGAGGAGTAAATACATACTGTGAGCCTTGTTTTTGCAAATGGCCTTTAATGACGTAATCTGCTAAATCTTCACTGTTGGTATCCATGAAATTGATACCGCAACTTGTAGTTAGCACAATTTCAAACGGGCGATTTTCAATTTTTGGATCATTTTCATCTAAAAATTTATTACCTGATGCATCACCAAAACATGTAACGGTAGATGTTACAGTTCGGTATTTAGTATTTTTACACCAATTCTTACTATGATTTTGCGGTTGTGATTGATCAATAACTTTTTGAGTTGCTCTTGTATTTAAGGTTTTAACAAGTTCATTTTCTACATTATTGTTAAATATATTTTCATCATAATGTATGCATGGTTTTGCGCCATAACTACTTTGATTTTTTCTCTTTGCTCGTTCAAAAATTTCACCGCGAGCATTATTTAAATCAGTGATAGTATCAGAGTCATCTAAATTATAAGCATCGATATTACAAGTTGTGAGCGCACTTCTGGCACCTGATATGCCATAACTCCTAACTATTGCTTTAGCCATTTATTTTGCTCCCATTTTTTACTTTTAAGGAATTTATTACATACTAATCAAGTATTATTAATATTTTGTTAAAAATCTTTAAAAATTAATAAATTTTTTTTAGTTAATTGTGTGAACAAATAAGGTAAAGAGTTTGCCCATACAGTTTCCTTAAACAATCGAACACCCTTTAGGTACACAACGACTACCTTTGTCTTCTTCTAAAATTTCAACTTTTTCAGTTAATAGTTCTACTTTTTCCTGAAGTTCTTTCTTTTCTTCTCTCACTTTCTCAAGTTCGATGCAAATATCATCTAGTCTTCGAGCGGTATAAATGGGACTACCAAAAACATTGGAACTATAACGAGTTGGACTTTCTAATGGTATTTCAAATGCTAATGCTTGCCCTTGCCCCACATCGACAGAAGTAGAAACTGGTTTATTTTCTTTTTTCACTTCTTTTTGAATTTTAGCTAAGCCATATTGAACATTTGAATGTGATACAGCTAATTCCTCGTGTTTCTCTTCCAATTTTACTAAATGTGCTGAATCTGCTTTTTGTTGTACCTGCTCTTTTAATTTTTCTATTTCCATTTTAAGTTCAACTTTAGTAGCAACAGCTCGAACTGATTTTGTTACTTTTTCATCAACTTTTTTAGGTGTAACTGCTGGCGTAACAGTAGAAGTAGACATCGTATTGTTATTATTTTGATTACGAACTACAGCTGTTGGACGTAATTTAATAAAAAAATCACGATAATGATAATTTTGTGTCGTTGTCGATTGCTTATTTATTTTAACTTTCACAATACTTTGTGAGAAAAAAGATTGAACTTGTCTTGTTATAAAACCTAAAGAAGAAGATGAAGCTTTAAGAACAGCTGCTAAACATCGTTCCTGTAAATTCATAGTAGAAACTTTTTTCCCTTCTAACAGGTCACCGACCATCATTGATACCGCAAATTCAGCTAAATTTTGAACAGGAGTAAGTTCTCCATCTTTACAAAATTCATCTTTCATTTGTTTTAATTTGCTTGGAATATGTTGCGTATTATCGATTTGTGTAATCGAATTTTCATAAGAAATAGTTAGTTCATGTGCAATTTTTTCGATAATTAAAGGTAATTCTGATCGCTGACTTAAAAGTGTAAGCGATTTAATACGCTTCTTTAAAATTTTTAAATCTTCTTTTGATAATTGGTTTTGCAAGAAACTAAAAACTGCACTTCCAAATGGTAAAAATGATACCCATTTTTT
>CAZYCO010000018.1:27259-28407 GCA_964645885.1 uncultured Gammaproteobacteria bacterium | reverse complement strand
AACTACGCTTGCAGCTGTATTTAATGCCCCATTTGATTGTTTGGACATAACAGGATTGTGTCCCGCAGAAATTCCATCAAAAAACCCTTTTAAAAATGCGTAAGTTGCATTGTAAAATTCAAGTGTATTTGGATGATGCGCAAATAATGAAATTGAATCGTTCTTCGCATGTTGCAATGCTGTAATTGGCTCGAGCGCTTTTCTATCTTTTTCAAGAATCGCTAGATGATCTTGTATTTTCTTTATTTCTTCTGGATCGGTTTGATTTTTTCTTAAAGTTTCTAATTGTTCTTGGTATTTTTTCTATTCAGAAATAATTTGATCATATTTTTCTTTTGTTTCTTTTATTTCAGCTTGAACATTTTCTATTAGTTTTTTTGGAACAAGAGATAATTCTTGTTGTAATTCGGATTGAATTGTTTCGGGAGTTTTTAATGTTGAAGATGTTTGTTGTTGTTTATTTTTCGCTTCTTGTTTTGCCATGAGAGTAAGAAGAAGTTTTTTCGTTTCTTTAATGTCCATGACATCTTCTTCACCGTTTGCAACATCTAAAGGTGTTTGTCCATATTTGGTTTTAACAAATAAATCACTTCCAAGTTCTTCTAAGCAGCTGATTGCATCAACAGCTCCATATAAAACTGCATTATGCATAGGAGTATAGCCATATTTATCAGTCGTATTCACATTGACGCCAAATTTTTTTAAACAGCGGATTAATTGGACATGTCCATGTGAAGCTGCAATATGCACAGCCGTAGAGCGCAAATAGCCTCCATCATCTATATTGATATTTAAACCCTTACTTACTAATTCTCTAATTTTTACAACATCACCTCTTGCAGCTGCATCATGTAATTCTGTTCTCATCTATAAATCTCCTGCTTCTTGCGGTTATAAATATTTAATAAAAAATTTTTGAAACATCTGTTCTAAGATGTTTAGTTGATATCAATTTAAACAATCATTTATTTTTATTTGCTGCTATCGGGAAAAAATTGAAATTTGAGATGCAGTAAAGAAAAGTGGGTAATGAGATAGAAGTCCAGTTGTTATCATTGTAAGCACCTCGTGAGCTTTAGTTTTTTATTAACAAATATATAAATTTTGTCCAAAATTTAAGATTTGAATAATATTTAATTAAGAGCTTG
>CAZYCO010000018.1:18027-27235 GCA_964645885.1 uncultured Gammaproteobacteria bacterium | reverse complement strand
AGGGTGGGCAAAACTGCGAAGCAGTGTGCCCACCAAAAGAGATCAACAAAAAAAGGTGGGCACGCGACGTTGTCGCTTTGCCCACCCTACGAAAATTAAAAAAATTTGCTGATAAAAATTTACTGCCTACACAATCTCTGCAGATATTTCTCAATAGAAAAATCTTTTTCTGTAGTACGGAAAGGATTGAGATCAATGCCCCCTCTTCTCGTGTAACGACCTTGAATCGTTAATTTTTCAGGTTGGCAATGTTTAGAGATGTCGATGAAAATACGTTCGATGCAATGTTCACCGAATTCATTGTGATTACGAAACGAAACAATATATTTCAATAATCCTTCATGAGTTATTTTTTTACCGCTATAAGTAATACGCACACTGCCCCAATCTGGCTGATGTGTACCCAAGCAATTTGATTTCAATAAATCAGAATAAACAGTTTCATTTTCAACATATTGATTTTCTGTAGTTAAAAATGACGGATTAACATGATAAACAGAACATTCGATATCTAAATCATCCAAACAAATCCCATCAAAACCATGCATAGTGATTTGTTCGTTTGCTATTTTAATTGGGATGATATTGATAATAACGTCACCTCGAACGCATTGTTCTATATCTTTTTTTGCAGTGTTTTTAACATCGTCGATGTTTTTGAATTTAGTATTATTGAATGAGTGAAAATAAAGTTTCATCGATTTTGATTCGATAATATTAGGCGTTGCGCATGAATAAATGATTTGCGCTAATCCGACTTCGGGTTTGCCTTTTTGATTGAGCCAAGATAATTCGTAATGGTTCCACTCATCGAAACCAAAAAATGGCGTTTCATTAAATAAACCTAATTCTGCTCTCTGAGAAAAACGCTCTAAAGGAAAAATACGTGCGGGATTATAGTTTGGATCGTAGGCAATTTCTTTACCTAAGTCCGATTGTTTTAAGCGTTCTTTGGTATCAGTTGATGACATATTTTGATTAGATTTTTGAGTGGTGGGTCGTCTGCGATTCGAACGCAGGACCAACAGGTTAAAAGCCTGCTGCTCTACCGACTGAGCTAACGACCCATGCCGAAAAAGAAGCGCTATCTTACTGATTTATTTTTTGCACGCAAGCAAAAATCGGTTAAAAAATAGCTAAAAAATTAGTTCTGGTAACGAGTTGGATCTGGAATTTGTGCTTCTTCAAATCCTTTTTTACGGAACAGGCAACTACTACATTTTCCACAAGCACGCCCTTCGTCATCGGCTTGATAACATGACACCGTTAAACTGTAATCAACACCTAATTCAATGCCAGTTAAAATAATTAATTTTTTATTCATGTTTAAAAGTGGCGCTTCAATTGTGATTTTATGACCTTCAACTGCGCGCTTAGTAGCTAAGTTCGCCATATTTTCAAAAGCGGATAAATATTCTGGACGGCAATCACAATAGTTTGAGTAATCGATATTATTTACACCTAAAAATATCTTTTCAGCTTCTATCACTTCGGCATAAGCAAGTGCGCAAGACATAAAAATAGTATTGCGTGCCGGCACGTAAGTAATTGGGATTTCATTTTTTTCTGGAAGATGTTCAGGCACGTCGATATTTAAATCTGTTAATGCTGATGCTCCAAAATAGTCTAATGGTAATGGTAAAATTTTGTGTGCTTTAGCACCTAATTGATTAGCATTTTGTTTCGCTGCCATCAGTTCTGTTTTGGCACGTTGGCCATAATCAAAACTTAATGCATAACATTCATAACCTTGGGCAATTGCGATTGCTAACGTGGTTGTAGAATCAAGTCCACCAGAAATTAGTACCACTGCTTTTTTAGTCATAATTATTTACCTTTTTGATTTCCCCAAAGAAATTTATGAAGTTGAATTTGAAAACGAACATTGAGTTCATCATTCAAAATCCAATTCGCTAACTCTTGTGCTGGTAGATCGTTATAACTTGAGGAAAATAAAACTGTAACAAATCGATTTAATTGAAATTGGTTAACAATTTGTTTTGACCATTCGTAATCATCTTTATTACAAATAACAAATTTAATTTGATCATGTGGTTGTAGAAAATCAAAATTAGCAAAATAATTTTTGTCTGATTCTTTTGATGCCGGTGTTTTCACATCAATTACTTTTGCAACGCGTGTATCAACATTAGAAACATCAAGTGCGCCACTTGTTTCTAGTGAGACATTATAATTTTCATCACATAATAACGTTAATAAATCTAAACAATTTTTTTGCGCTAAAGGTTCACCACCAGTAACAGTAATGTAATTACAATTATATTTTTTTACTTCTTTTAATATTTCATCGAAAGTCATCATTTGACCGTTATGAAAAGCGTAAGTTGTATCACAATATTGGCAGCGAAGTGGGCAGCCTGTTAGGCGAATAAAAACAGTTGGAATTCCAACGGTATTGGCTTCTCCTTGAAGAGAATAAAAAATTTCTGTTATACGTAACTGCGACATGGGATTTTCAATATAAAAATAAACTTATTCCGAAATATCCTTTAAACGATCTTTCGCAGTCCGTGCGGCAGGTGAATCTGGAAACTCTCTTTGAATGGTAGCTAACTCTTTTCTAGCTTGTTCAATTAAACCTTGTTTAATGTAAATATTTGCAAGCTTTAAACGAGCGTCTGCAATTTTAGTTGATTTTGGAAACTGGTTAATCAAGATGATGAATTCTTTTTTCGCTTCTTCTTGATTACCTTGAAAAACTAATATTTCCCCAATCCAATAATGTGCATTTGCAGCGTAATGACTTTGTGGAAAATCTTTGATGAATGCTTGCATTAAAGGTAATGCTTTTTCAAAGTGATTTGATTTTACTAATTTATAAGCTTCTAAATATCGAGTTTCTTCATCGGTACTTTTAGAAGACGAATTTTCTAAATTATCAGAAACTTTTGTTTGGCCATGCTGTTTAGCAATTTGCTCAATTGGATCAACTGGTTTGTTAATGTCAAAACTTTCTTTGCTTTTACCTAAATCAACTCCGTCGGTCGCAACTTTGGTAATACGTTGATCAAGATCAGCATATGATGCTTGTAACTGTTCTCTCAAACGTGAGATTTCATGATCTTGTTCTTCTAATTTGCCTTCTAGTTGTTGTATTTGTTCTTGAAGTTGATTTAAACGTTGTAATAGTTGCGTTGGTGTTGGATTTTCAATTTGTTCTTCGAGTTTTTTTACTTTATTTGAAATGTTGCTAGGAGACTCACTTGCATCATTTATCTGTTCTTCAATTACGGCATCATTGCTATCGACAGGTGTGCCAAAATCATCCTCTACAGCCCAAGTATTTGAGCTGCAGATTCCTGACAAAATGATTAACGATAAATAAACAAGTGAGTGTTTTCGTAGCATGATTATTTATTAGCCTCGTACACCAAATTTACACGACGATTTAAACGATAAGCTTCTTCACTATGACCTGGGTCAGCTGGTTTTTCTTCGCCAAAACTTACAATTCGAATTTGTTTTTCAGATACACCATTCATTTTAAGAATGTCAGCAACAGCCATCGCACGACGTTCACCTAAAGCAATATTGTATTCGCGGCTGCCGCGTTCATCAGTATTACCTTCAAGCACGACACGAGCTGTTGGATGTTGTGCCAAATAGCGAGCTTGAGCTTCAACAGGTGCTTGGTCTTGCGCGCGGATATTACTACTATCGTAATCAAAATAATAAGTTTGGTTTTCAGGAGCATTTGTCGAATTTTGATAATCTGGTCCTTTACCAAAACTAGCCTGCTCCCCTGCTCCCATGCTGTATGCGCCATCATCCATACCATCATCACCGCCTGAGTTTTTTGATAAGGAAGAGCAAGCAACTAACCCTAACGCCATTGTGGCAACTAAGCCAATTTTTAAAGTCTTTAACCAATACATAATTTTACCTTCCCCGAGAGTAATAAAATTTATTTTTAACTTAAGAATGGTGACCATGCAGGTTCACGCACATCGCCTTCACGCGATGGATAACGCATTTGCACTCGACCATCTATTGAAACAACACCAAGCACTCCTCTACCACCATATGTGGTTGCAAATAGAACCATTTTGCCATTTGGAGACACACTAGGAGATTCGTCTAAACCTGCGCGGCTTAAAATTTGAAAACGTTCAGAACGTCTGTCCATTGCAGCGATACTAAACATCCCGCCTTCTCTATGTAGCATAACGATCTGTTTTCCATTTGGCGTATAGGATGCGCGAGCATTGTAATCACCTTGGAAGGTGAGGCGTTGAATACGATTATTACTTAAATCAACTTGGTAAATTTGAGGTGATCCACCGCGATCAGAGGTGAATAAAATACTTCTACCAGGAGCCCAACTTGGTTCTGTATCGATACCGGCACCAGAAGTAACTTGACGTAATTGACGAGTTGCTAAATTAACAACATAAATTTTAGGGCGTCCGGATTTAGATAAAACAATTGCCAATTGACGACCATCTGGTGACCAAGCTGGCGCACCATTGATGCCAGAAAAACTAGTCACAACCGTACGATTACCGCTTGCAACATCAGCGACATAAATTTGTGGACGACGTTTCTCGAAAGATACGTATGCTAATTTACGACCATCTGGTGACCAGGATGGTGACAAGATTGGTTGATGAGAAACAAGTATTGGTCTAGGTTGAAATCCATCTGCATCTGCAACTTCGAGTGTGTAACGAACATTTCCATATGAATGGCGTTGTACTAACACATATGCAATTCGTGTAGAGAAAATACCGCGAATACCAGTTAATTTTTCATATATAACATCGCTAATATGATGCGCAAGCCTACGCATATTTTGTGATGAAGATGAGTATTGTTCATTTAATATTGGGCGTTTAGTTATAACATCGAGTAATTGAAAACGGACTTTTGAATCCATCATGCCATTGCTGATATTTCCAATTACTAAATTATCAATGTTGCGTGCGCGCCAGGATGAAAAATTAATTTGTTGAAGATTAGATGGTGTACCTTCACCAGAAAAAACTTTGAAGTAACCGCTGAATGATAAATCACGACGAATAATATCGCTGATATTGCTTTCACTGTTTTGACCAGCAAAAGGAAAAACTGAAATTGGAATGCGTGTATCTACACCATGCGTTAGTTCAAGCTCTAACAACGCATAAGAAGGTAAAATTATTGAAAAAAATAAAAGAAAAATTTTTGCAAAAAAGCGGATCGCAAATGTCTGTTTCAGTTTCATAAACAATCGCAATATCAAGGGAAATTAGGCGCTTGATAATATACTTTCTGGCCTAACAGTCAATTTAAATTCTCTAAATTTATTAAATACATCTTTCATTTCTGGTACTGGTAATGGTGATGCTTTTTGTACTGCTAAAACTGCAGAACGATCTAATAATGGGTCACCACTACTTTCAACAACTCGTACATCTAAAACCACACCACCAGAACCAAGTTTGATTAATAATTTACAAGATAAAGATGGATCTGCATTTTCTGGTATACGCCAACGTTGTCCAATTGCGCGCAAAATTAAGCTTTTGTATTTATCAACTTCACCTTGCATTTCGTTTGATGAAATGAGTTCTTCAAGATCATCCTTTTCTTGTTTCTGATTTTTGCTGAGATCTTTTAACGACTTTTTTTTAGAAGAAGCTGCCTCCTTTTCAGCATCTTCTTTTTCGATGTCTTTTAATATGTCATCTAATGCTTTTTTATCTTTTGTTTTTGTTGTCACGCTTTTTTGCGCAAGTTTATCTGGTTGTTTTTTCTCAACAGGTTTTTGCTTCTCTTTTTCTGCTAATTTTTGTTGTTCTTTTAGTTTTTGTGCTTGTGCTTGCTGCTCTTGTTTGATTTTTGTTAAACGTTCAGCTTCTTTGGTTTGTTGCTCTTTTAAATCCGCTAATTTTTTTTCTTGAGCTTTTTGTTCAGCTATTTGTTTTTCTTGTTGCTGTTTTAAATTTTGTTTCAATTTTTCTAATTTAGCTTGTTCTTGTTTTTGCTTTTGACGAAATTCATCTAATTGTTTTTGCATTTTTTCTTGTTCAGCTAATTTCTGTTGTTGTTCTTGCTGTTTTTGTTCTTGAATTTTAGATATTTCTTGTTCAACTTGCGCTTGGTTAACAGTAACAGCTTTCACAACATTATTAGCAGATTGAAATGGTACAGGTGGTTTGCTCGGAGAAAATTGCAAACCTAAAAAGAAAAGACAAAAAACAATTCCATGTATGATTAAGGAGATAAACAACGGTCCGCGATATTGTCTTTGATTGGATTCAGTTGTCATAAAAAATTCACTTTATTTCAAGATTGATTATCAGGTGGTGGATTTGTCATTAATCCTACTTTTTCTACACCGGCTTGTTGTAAAAACACCATTGCTTCAACGACTTTTCCATAAGGAACACCTTGATCACCTTTGATCAAAACATTTCGTTCTTCACCAGATTTTTTTGCAAGTGCAATTTCCGCTGCAACGCGAACTGCTAAATCATCTGCAGTTATTGGTTGCTCTGGATTTGCTGAAATATTTAAAAAATAACGTCCATCTTTATCAACAGAAACGATTAATGGTTCTGTTTTTGTTGCCAAAGGTTTAGCGCTTGCTTGCGGTAAATCAATATCTACACCTTGATTTAATAAGGGTGTAGTAATCATAAAAATAACTAATAACACCAACATAACGTCGATATATGGCACGACATTTATTTCTGCCATCGGACGTCTTTTTTTACCTGATTTTTGTGCTGCTTCCATTATTTTATAACTCAGCTGCTTTCATGGAATGTGTTTGTCGATAAAGAATGTTGGCAAATTCTTCTTTAAATGTGTCGAATTCATTCGCTAACTTTTCAACTTTATTGACGTAACGGTTATAAGCAATAACTGCGGGAATAGCTGCAAATAATCCCATGGCTGTTGCGACTAATGCTTCTGAGATACCAGGTGCAACCATTGCAATACTTGCTTGTTGAATATTACCTGCGGCAAGCGCATGAAAAGATGTCATGATGCCCCACACTGTTCCAAACAAACCAATATATGGGCTAGTGGAACCAATAGTTGCAAGTAATGCTAAATTTCCTTCAAGCCTATCACCTTCACGAGCAACTGCTATTCGCATTGAACGTTGCACACCTTCCATAATGACAGCTGGTGAATTAGATGGTTGTTTGCAAAGTCGGATGAATTCTTTGAAACCACTGAAGAAGATATAAGCAGAGCCATCAGCGGACTGACGGTGATCTTTTAATTCGCTATAAATTTTTGATAAATCAACACCCGACCAAAAATGATCTTCAAACGTACCAACAGCTTGCTGCATTTTTTTTAAAAATAATCCGCGTTCAATAATGATGGTCCACGAAATAATGGATGCTATTAGCAGGATAATCATCACTGTTTTAACTACAGGGCCTGCATCTATAAAGTAGACCCATAAAGATTGATTAGCAGTAACCACAGATCGCCTCCGTTAAAGACTTAGGTATGGGACAAGGACGTAAATTCTTATCCACGCATGCAACTTTGATTTCAGCATAACATAACAATATTGGCGGCAAATGTTTTGAATAGATATGTTGTTGAAATGTAATACTTGCTCGGCCGAATTTTTTTACTCGCGTCACCAAATTTAGTTCGTAATTAAATCTTGCAGGTTTCAAATATTCAAGTTGCATTGTTCGAACAGGAAAAATAATTCCATTATTTGTAAGTTCGTCTAGCGTAAGACCTTGCGATAATAACCATTCAGTTCGACCACGTTCCATGAATTTAACGAAATTTGCATGATGAACAATACCAAAACTATCTAAGTCTTCAGCATAAACTCGAATTGTTAAAACATGTTCTCTCATGTTTCAGTTGTTTCAAGTTGTATTTTTTCTGGAGCAGGCAAACCAAAATGTAAATATGCTGTTTTGGTAGCAATACGGCCACGAGCTGTACGCATAATAAAACCTTGCTGAATGAGAAACGGTTCAATCACATCTTCGATTGTTCCTCTCTCTTCGCCTATCGCTGCAGCTAAATTATCAAGTCCAACAGGACCGCCATCAAATTTTTCCACAATAGCTAATAATAATTTTCGATCTAAAACATCAAATCCTTGCTGATCAATATCTAATAAAGATAAAGCTTGCTCTGCTACATGTTGAGTAACAATGCCACGCGCTTTTACTTCAGCGAAATCACGTACTCGTCTTAACAATCGATTTGCAATTCGTGGTGTACCACGCGCGCGCTTTGCTATTTCTCTTGCGCCTAACGGTTCCATATGAATGGATAGAATATTTGCTGAACGTTCCACAATTTTTGTTAAATCATCGACACTATAAAATTCCAAACGTTGCACAATACCAAAACGATCGCGCAAGGGGGAAGTTAATAAACCTGCTTTTGTTGTTGCGCCTACTAGAGTAAATGGTACTAAATCAAGTTTGATTGAACGTGCGGCTGGACCTTCACCAATCATAATATCGAGTTTGTAATCTTCTAATGCTGGGTAAAGTACTTCTTCTACTACAGTGCTTAAGCGATGAATCTCATCAATAAACAATACATCTCTTGGTTCAAGATTGGTGAGAATAGCAGCTAAATCTGCTGCTCGTTCTAAAACAGGGCCAGATGTTTGTTTTAAATTCACGCCCATTTCATTCGCGATAATATGAGCAAGTGTTGTTTTCCCAAGTCCTGGTGGTCCAAAAATTAAAACATGATCTAAAGCTTCGCGGCGTGCATTTGCGGCGTGAATAAAAATTTCGAGTTGCTCGTGTACCGCTTTTTGACCTATGTAATCGCTTAAACGAAGTGGTCGAATCGCGCGATCGATAACATCATCGTTACCTAAATTTTCAGCGTCGATTAATCGATCGGCTTCCAATGTTTTCACGAGTAACCTCTATTTTTAGAATAAATTTTGACTGCAGTTTTACAATGAAAAATCAATTTCATCAAATCATATCTAAAAATAATATTGAAAAAAATTTTAATGAATTGATTTGCAAAAATAAAATGATGTTCTAGAGTTCAACCAAATGAATAAATTTGAACAAAAGATAAAATTATGTCGCGTATCAAATTCAATAACTTTAAATTTTCAGAAAAGTTAAAAAGAACTGGAATGCCAGATGAGCAAGCAAGTGTGTTAGCAGAATCCATTTATGAAATTACCAATTCCATGAATGAAACTTTTGCTACTAAAAAAGATTTAGAAAAATTAACT
>CAZYCO010000018.1:14666-17980 GCA_964645885.1 uncultured Gammaproteobacteria bacterium | reverse complement strand
ACTTAAATATGAATTAAAAACAGAAATTCGAACTGAAATTCATAAAGTAGAAGCGAACGTTAAAGTATTAAATTGGATGATGGGTTGTTTAATGACTGGCGTGTTTTCACTAGTAGTGAAAGCATTTTTTTGATTTAAATTCTTTATTTCCTCGGTAAATTCTCATTTTTCTCATATTTTCTTAAGAAAACTCATGTAAAAAATACCAACTATAATTTGATTATATTTATATTTCTTGAGGAAATAAAAATGCCTACTTTTAAGATGCAATTGAGTCAAACGATCCTGATTTATTTGAAAAAATATTAGAAGAACATCCAGCGCTTTATAGCAGTGATACAAAACATAATTCTCTATATCAAGATTGCAGTTTCAAAGGAAAATATAATGCAATAAATTATCTTATTTACCATCACCCTAATCCTCTTCCATTTTTTGAAATTCTATTTGAAAAAAATCCTGCTCTTCTCACAAAAAGATTAGACGATGGTAATACCGTTTTAATAGCAGCTACTGCTGGAAAGAAAAATGATTTAGCGAATTATTTTTTAAAAATTTCTCCGCACGTAGATTTTTTAAATCAAAAAGATACCCGAACAGGAAATGAAAATACCGCATTAATTTTAGCAATTAAAACAGATAATACAGAACTTGCATTAAACCTTATTAAAAAAGGGGTAGATGTAAATGACCCTGAAAAAAATGGTTTAACTCCTCTACATTGGGCTTGCATGATGCATCAAGATGATGTCATTGAAGCTCTTTTAGATGCTGGTGCCGATAAAACCAAATTGAATTCTTTTGGAATATCACCAGTTGATTACTATGCGCATCAAATGTCTAAACATGATTTTCAAGGAAGAGTTTCGTTGAAAAACGGTAAAGTAATATTATCGGAAAATTTCATGACTGGTGAAAAAATAGTAAAAAAGCTTTCTTATTTCAATACTGAATATCCTGAATTTGAAGATATCAATCATCATATTGATTGCTCGATACTTTATAGTAGAAAAACAGATTCAAATTTAATTCAAAAGCTTTCTTATCCAGAACATAGCAACAAATTAGAACAACGTTTTAAGAAAATTGACGAACGTATTGAAACAGCAATTCGTAATTGGGAGGAGCATGGCATAGGATTGGATTTTGTTGCCAATGATAAAATCAAGCATATTCATAGTTTGTTAACACAAAAAGTAAATTCATTAGCAGATGAAAATAAAGAAAGCGAAGCTGATGTGCTCCAATATAATTTGAAAGAATCACTTACTTTTTTAGATTTGCAAGCTGGAGAATCTTTTGAAGCGTCATTATACGATTTTGTTAAGAACCATGGCGAAGAATTTGGTGATGTCGTTTTTTTGAGAGAGCTAAATTCACATTGTGAAGAGAAAGATTTGCAAAAAAAGATCAGTGAAGAAATAGATAAAATTGAAGCTACTCAACAAAACACTTTTTCTCCACGAGCATAAGTTAAAATTTTTGCGCAATCGCTTTCAATGCTTCTCTAATAATCATTTCACTAGTTGCGCCTTCTTCTTTTTCAACTTGCATTACAGCGCGAGTTGCTTCAATTGGTTTATAACCTAAAGCAATTAATGCACTGATTGCATCTTGACTATGATGATCGTTTGAATTTTTTATTGTTTGCGATTGTTCAGTTAAGTTGATCATTCTGGATGAACTGATCATTAAAGTTGAAAGTTTATCGCGCATTTCAATGATGATTCGTTCTGCTGTTTTTTTACCGATACCAGGTAATTGAGTTAAACGTGCACTATCGCGTTGATGTATTAACTCAACTAATACATTCGCTTCTACACCAGATAAAATTGATAAACCTAATTTAGGCCCAATCCCTGATACTTTAATCAATGCTCTAAAAAGTTGACGTTCTTCTTGATCTGCAAAACCACATAATACATGTGCATCTTCTCGCACAATGAAATGAGTAAACAGTAAGACATCTTGTTGTAAATTAGGTAAACGATTATAGGTTTGATTTGAAATCTCAACTTCATAACCGACACCATTGACATCAACGACTGCGCTGGATAGCTCTTTTGATACTAATTTTCCACGTAAAAAATCAATCATAGTTTTACTGTTTCTTTTTGTTGCATTAATAAACGATGGGTTCGCATATGAGCATGACACATTGCAACAGCTAATGCATCTGCAGCATCAGGTGCAGGTAAACCTTTTAAATTTAAAAGTGTTTTAATCATTTCTTGTACTTGACGTTTATCTGCTGCGCCATAACCAACAACAGATTGTTTAACTTGGCGCGCAGAATATTCAGCAAGTGGAATGGCATCGATTGTGGCTGCAACAATTGCAACACCACGTGCTTGCCCTAGTTTTAATGCACCACCTGGATTTAAATGCATAAAAATTTGCTCTACTGCAACTTCATGCGGTTGATAAAGTTGCATGATTTCACGAATGCCTAAATATATTTTTTGTAATCGCTCTGCAGTTTGTAATGTCGCAACACGTATACAGCCGCTATTGATATAACGAGTGTATCGTCCATTGACTTCAATCACGCCAAATCCAGTTGTACGTGATCCAGGATCGATTCCTAAAATAATTGGCATTGTATCTACCGCTTTATTGTCATCCCGGCCAAGCGCAGCGCGAGCCGGGATCCAGGAAAATATTAAACATTGCTCTGGATCCCGGATAAGTCCTTAGGACTTTCCGGGATGACAGATCAATTACTCCAATTCTTTCAACACTTCATCAGGGAAATCGGCATTCGAATAAACGTTTTGGACATCATCTAAATCTTCAAGCATATCAATTAGTTTCATCATTTTTTGTGCAGTATCTTTGTCAGCAATAGTGACATATGTACTTGAAACTAATTCAACTTCAGCTTGCGCTAATTGGAATTTATTTTGCTCAAATGCTTCTTTCACTGCTTGGAATTGTTCTGGTGTGGTTGTTACTTCAACTGAACCATCATCATTGGTAACGATATCATCTGCCCCAGCTTCGATTGCAACTTCCATTACTTTATCTACATCAACTGGTGGCTGAACAATCAACTGCCCTTTCTTCGAAAATAAATAAGACACTGAACCATCTGTTCCTAAATTACCACCACATTTAGTGAATACATGTCGAACTTCACTAACTGTTCGGTTACGGTTATCACTTAAACACTCAACCATTACTGCTACACCAGCTAAACCATAACCTTCATATACGATTGCTTCATAATTTTCACCTTCAGCACTTCCGGCTCCACGTTTAATTGCACGATCAATTGTGTCGCGTGTCATATTTGCTGAAAGTGCTTTAGCTAC
>CAZYCO010000018.1:4320-14656 GCA_964645885.1 uncultured Gammaproteobacteria bacterium | reverse complement strand
AGCATCTCGTAACCGTGGATTACCAGTTGGATCCCCGCCTCCAAGTTTTGCTGCAACGGTTATTTCTCGAATTAACTTGGTAAAAATTTTAGCGCGTTTTGCATCTTGTTTATTCTTTCGATGCTGTATGTTCGCCCACTTACTATGGCCAGCCATGTGTTGCTCCGATATCGATGTAATTAATTTAAATTATTGGTGGGCACGAAGCTTGCACTTCTTTGCCCACCCTACGAAAATTTTGTTTGCATCTCCACTTGCGGAAAATTTGAAATTTACTTTTTAATATTTAATTTAATATGCAATTCTTTTAACTGCTCTTCACTAATTACTGATGGTGCATTCGTTAATAAGCAACTTGCAGTTTGAGTTTTTGGAAATGCCATGACATCTCGAATAGAAGATGAACCTGTCATCAGCATAATCAAACGATCAAGACCAAATGCCAAACCACCATGTGGTGGGCAGCCAAATTTTAATGCTTCAAGTAAGAAACCAAATTTTTGTTGTGCAGCTTCTTCTGAAATCCCTAATATTTTAAATACTTCAGACTGCATTTCAGTTGTATGAATACGAATCGAACCGCCACCTAATTCTGTACCATTCAACACCATGTCATACGCGCGCGACGTTAAATGTTTAGTATTATTTTTTAATTTATCTAAAGAATTAGTATTGGGTGCAGTAAATGGATGATGTAATGAACTCCAACGTTGTTCTTTTTCATCCCATTCAAACATTGGAAAATCAGTTACCCATAATGGTTTCCATTCACCTTGTAATAATTTGCAATCGTGACCTAGTTTGACACGTAGTGCACCCATTGATTCATTAACAATTTTTTCTCTGTCGGCACCAAAGAAAATTACATCGCCAGTTTGTGCATTCACACGTTCTAAAATGGCATCAATAATTTCTTTAGATAAAAATTTTAAAATTGGTGATTGCAAACCGTCTAAACCAGCGTTGAGATCATTTACTTTGATGTATGCCAAACCTTTAGCACCATAAATTGCAACAAATTGTGCGTAATCATCTAATTCTTTTCTGCTTAAATTGCCGCCATTTGGTACACGAAGTGCAACGACGCGTCCTTCTTTATTGTTTGCAGCATCTGCAAACACTTTAAATTCAGCATTTTTTACAATATCAGCAATATCAATTAATTCTAATGGGATACGTAAATCGGGTTTATCGCTGGCAAAACGACGCATTGCTTCAGCATAAGTCATACGAGGAAATGGATGAGGCAATTCAACATTTAACGCTTCTTTAAAAATGACACGAATCATATCTTCAGCAAAAGCTTGGATTTCAGTTTCATTCATAAATGAAGTTTCAATATCAAGCTGTGTAAATTCAGGTTGGCGATCTGCGCGTAAATCTTCATCTCTGAAACAACGAACAATTTGGTAGTAACGATCTAAACCTGCCACCATCAATAACTGTTTAAATAATTGTGGGGATTGCGGTAATGCAAAGAATTCGCCTGGATGAGTACGACTTGGGACTAAATAATCGCGCGCACCTTCGGGTGTTGCTTTGGTTAAAAATGGGGTTTCGATATCAAGAAAACCTTTTTGATCTAAATAATCACGCAATAAGCGCGTTACTTTGCTTCTAAATTGTAAACGTTCCGCCATGTCAGGACGACGTAGATCCAAATAGCGATAGCGTAAGCGCATTTCTTCAGTGACTTTATTGTATTCATCTAACATAAATGGAATGGGTTCAGCGCGATTAAAAATAACCAACTCGTTAGCAACGACTTCAATTTCACCACTTGCGATATTTGGATTGACCATATTGCCAGGACGTTTATTGACAACACCTTTAATTTGAATCACGTATTCATGGCGTAAGTGTTCAGCTTGAGCGAAAAGTGATTGATTTTCTGGTTGGAACACGACTTGAACTAAACCTTTTCTATCGCGTAAATCGACGAAAATAACACCGCCATGATCGCGTCTTCTGTGTACCCATCCACATAAATGAACTGTTTGTTTTTCGTGTTCTAAATTTAAGTCACCGCAATAATGGCTGCGCATCGCTTAATTCCTATTGATGATGGTTGTGAAAAAAGAGAGAAATATCTATGAGATATTACGATTTTGCCCCTGCCTTTCGCAAGAGAGGTTCTCATTTTCTGCTCAATATTCAACTTTGTTTAGCCGGTTTTGGTCTTAAAAATTCCAATAAGCTCCAATAGAAAAATTTTAATATTTGTTTTATGAATGTAACAGTTTGTACAGTTAATAATCCGTTAATTGCGCATTATCTAATATGGAAACTCCTAGTTATTAAGACAAAAAGGTTTTCATATGAAAAAGTTAACTGCTGCAGAATTAGAGCAAAAGCAAAAAGAGCAATTAGTCAATGATTACAAGCATCGTTTTCCAAAATTTGTTTTTGAGCAGCAAAATAGTGGTTCTTTTAATCAGCTCTATCATCGTAACGCTGATCAAGAGTTCGAAAAAAATTTAGGGTCTCATGTAGAAAAACACCGGCAAGAAATTCAGCGTTTTTTTACACATAGCCTAGATTTACAAGATGGTGAGCAGCGCGCACTTAAAGAAAAATATTTCAAAAATTTTTCAAGTATTTTTTCTACAGTAATAAGTATTTGCGATTTATATGCAAACACTTCAGATTCTGAGCAATTTAAAAATTTAATTACTCATCCATTAATAAAAGAAATTATTGGTAATACTTCAATTGATCATTTTACAGAAGCGCATTGCTACCAATTATATAAAAGGATTGAAGGTTTAATTTCTCAATATGAGTCATTAAGACAAACAATGTTTTTAGATTTAGCTGGTTCGTTTAACTTTTCTGAAATACCTCCGGAGCTTGCGCTTCAGGTTAGCGAATTTTTTCCTATTGAAACTTTGAAAAAAATTTCTGCACTTAGTAATCAAAATTATTCATATGCAAATGATGAATTACTATGGAAAAATAAAATCAATGACTTTTTTCAAACTTTTAAAGACACAGAAGAATTTAAAGTATTAGTAGAAGAAGATAGTGATTTACCTTATAAAAAAATCTTCTATCAATTACTTGCGATTTTTTCTCAAGATCAAGTATTAGCAAATTTAATTATCGCCTTACAAGAACGTCGATTCGATGATGTATTTAAAATTATTAAAGAAAAAAACTTCGATCTGAAAAATGAAAACCAATTAAGTTATTCCTTTTTTACTTGGACAATAATTTTAAACAGAACAGAAATTTTACCTAAAATGTTGTACGGAAAACTATCTCACCAAAAAAGAGATGAGATTTTTGCTAACGATATTAAACTTGCTATTAAACTTGGACATAAAGCGATTGCATTTAAAATCTTTTACAGCATAGATGCACCTAATGTTGGTGAAAATGTTATTTCATTTCACAATATGATGTTATCTCCTCTTTTCTATCTTGCTGCTATAAAAAATAGTGAATGGATTAAATTTTTAGTGAACGATTGCTATGCACAATTAAGTAGTGAAGAGCGAAGTACTCAATCGAATATTTTTCATTTCTTAGCTTGGAAAACTGATGAAGCTATATCATCGGAAGAAATAACAAAAACTTTTATAGAAGTAGAAAAATTTTATGTAGAAAAATATGAGGAAGAAAAAGAAGCTGTACGCACTAAAAAATTAAGTGCATTAAGATTAAAATCAGTGATGACACTTATACATCAACGTAATGCAAGTGGAAATTCAGTTCTCGATATCGCTGCATTCAATTTAAATTTACCTTTAATGAAATATTTAATTACCGAAAAAAATATTTATCCTTTCACACCAAATTTTTTTAATGGCAAACATCCATTTTTTCAATTCATGTTGGGTTTAAATAAACAAGATATTGATTCTTCATTAATAAATGAATGTGTTAAATACTTTTTTTCATTAAATCCAACAAATGCAGATATTGAACAATTAATTGATATTTGTGATTTAATTGCTCCTAAAGACATCACTCCAAAAATGTTAGAAATGCAGCAAGCTGTATTGGCGTATGAGAGAAATCATAATCTACCCACATTTGCAAATAGAAAAGTTAAACATAAATACCCCGAAGCTTATTTAAAATTTAAAACTCCTATATCCAAGATTTCCCTTGGGTTGCATTTGTTAAATGGAACTATTTTTATAGTAGTTGCAGCTTTAACATTAATATCTATGTTTACGCCTTTGAATTTATTAATCATTCCTCCAATCGTGCTTCTTAGCATAAGATTATTACAGTCGACTCTTGCAATATATGCAATTGCTCAAGCAACACGTTTTTTTGTGATGCACTATACATTTAATAAGATGTCTATTAATCGCTTTGAAAGCCTTACAAATTTCTTGCCTAACCTAGCAAAGAATATAAAAAGCAAAGTAACTGATGCATTTAATTGGTTGCGTGAAAAAGTAATGCAAAAAAATTCATATGAACGTTTATCAAATAATGAACAAGAGATGATTGAAGTAAAAGTAGAAAAAACAGATGCGATAAACAAAGATATGGATATTAAAGAAGATAAACAATCTATAGATAGCCCTACTTTTACAATACAAAAATTGCAAGAAAGCTCATCTAAAACAGAAAATAAATCTGATTCTGATACAGAAGAAATGAATAGTGATGAAGAAGCATTGTTGTCTGAATATTTTTCAGAAACGACTACATCATCTTATTATTTAAGTACCAAGAAAGAACCTAAGCAAGAAGAGTTATCAACGGCTGAACAAAATTATAAGGATGTAAAAAACCCTTTAAAATTAGACTTAAAAATTAAGTAGTAAAATTTTTAATGCTGATTAAAAATTTTAAGCTTCCATTAATTTCCGTTTGTTATGCTGGATTTCAACGATAGAGAGAAATTCAGCATGTATTCAGAAGTTGATATTCGCCAAAATATTATCAAGGAAAAAATAAAAACATACCTTATTAGTAACAGATGCAAATCATAAAACAGCTTTTTCTATAGCATTAGAAAAACAATATTATGATATTGCTGAGTTGGTATTTGATCAAAAAATTGATTTTTTAAAAGATAAAGAATTACGAAATAAAATTATAACTGTATTTAATAAATGGAATATCAATCTTCCTCTTCCATGTTTTTTATTCAATTTGCAACAAGCAGCATTGAAATATGAACAACAACATGGTTTGTTAACTGGCAACAAGCGAACATTGAAAGAAAAATTTCCTAAAACCTATATTGATTTGCATAAAAACAAACAAAAAATACAAGCCAGTTTTGGTATTGCACTTGGATTTATATTTTTATCCTTTGGATTAACATTTATATTTTCAACTTCTCTAGTTGCATCTCCTATTTTTATACCTATTTATCTAACGATAGGAACTGTGACTGCTCTAACCTTTGGTGCATCATTATCGCTCAATAAAATTTTTGATTTACCACTTGCACCACTTGTTGCCCTCAAAATTTTTTTTAATAGCATAGCTAAAAAAATACATTCAGTATTTGAAAAGTTATTTAAACAAAAGGATTATGAAGTGTTATCAATTGATAAATCAGAAATGATTGAAGTTAAAATTATTAAAAATTCTTCGCTTGATAATGAACTTTTAAATAATGAAAAATCCACTACTCTTCCAACCACAAATTATTTTTTAAAACATAATTCAAATTCAAAATTTGAAGATCAAAATTTTTCTCTCACTTCTCAAAATTCACCTAATTTAAAATAGAAGTTGGCATGAGATTTGTTATTTTTTTATTAATAAAAACTTAAGTTAATTTTAATTTAATAATAATTTTAAATTTTCATCTGTATTTTAGCTGTTTTTTACCGCTCTAAACTTTACCTTAATTTTATTTCTCTAAACTAAATACATGCCACATTGAAATTGTTGGATGGTTTTATGAGAAAAGAGCAAGAAATAGCAAATCAAGTTAACAAAGATGAGCATTTTGATTTCATTACATCTCTTCCTCCTGAAGTTGCTTTTGAAGTAATGAAAAATCTTTCAATCCATCAATTGGATAACTTATCTAAAACTAATTCTTACTTGCGTGAAGTTGGTGAATTAGTATGGAAAGATAAAATATTTTCTTTCTTTGATGTATTTAAAGAAACAAATTTTTTTCAAAAAGAAATTAAAAGTCACCAACAGAATAATAAAACTTACAAAAAGATATTCTTTGATCTATTAAAGAAAATTAGTCGTGGCGATATTGAATACGCAAATTTATATATTGATATTCAAGAAAATAAAATAAAAGATATTTCTAGTATTAATTTCACTAAAAAAAATTTACTGTCCCCTATTACTTTGGCAATTCTTTTTAATAAAGAGTTGCCTAATCTTTCTGCGGACATATTAATAAAGCATTTAAAACAAGATATAGCTTTATTGATCGAGATGGATGCTCAAAATGCGCTTGAGAAAATACTTCAGCATTCATTATTTAAAGCCTCAACACTTAATCTAAATAATGAATTTATTAAGTTACCTATTATTAATATAAAAGTATCTCCTGTTTTCTATGCGGCATATTTAGGTAAAGGTAAAATAATTAAACTGTTAACGCAAAATGGCGCAGTCATTAACAAAACCGCTCAAGCAAAATCAGTAATTCGAGGCAGCAATATCATGCATATGGCGGCTTTAAATACTTCTAGTGATGGTATAGATGCATTTAAAGAAATAGAAAAAGCATATGATGAAATATATGAAGAGAATAAAAATAAACCTGGAAATAATTTAGTTGAAACTAAAAGATTTGTTCGAGCTGCAGATAAAAAAAGACAAACTGTTTTGTTTTATGCAGCGCAGCAAAGAAATTTTAAGTTAATGCAGCATTTGATAGATAAAGAAAAATTTGCTGCTTTCTTTTTAGATGATAAAGGTAAGCATGCTTTCTATCGATTTCTTAATTCAAGAGAAAATAAATTAACAGTAACAACAGATGAATTTATTAATTATTTTTACTCTTTAAATCCTAGCGTTGCTGATATAGAACAGCTTGTTAAAATATTTAATAGTTCTAAACTTGGTAGCACCATTCCTGCGAATATACTCACAATACAACAAAAACTATTGCAAGATGCAGAGTTAAATCAGCCGCAACTCTATCAAAACTTAACTTTGAAAGAAAAATTTCCAGAACGTTTTTTAGCTTATAAATTATTTATTGATAATATTCTTGCTCCTTTTTTAATTAATACAGGTAAATACGTTGCGCCTACAATATTTGTTGCCAGTTTAATTGGGTTAGCAACAATAGGTGCACTAGGCATAGCTTTAGCACCACAAATAGCATTATTAATGCTTTTTATCCCTCTTTTTGCAGCTGCAGGACTTTTTCTTGGTGGCAAAGCATTAGCTTATCTCAATAAAGAAAATCAATTGTCGCCATTTAATTTATCGATTGCGACTTATGAAAAAATTAAAAGTGCATTTTCAACTATAAATACAGGTATAAAAAACTTTTTTAGCAGAACAATGTCTGCAGTTGGTAAATTGTTTAGTCGTTCAAATTATCAACGCTTGCCAACTGAAAAAAATGACAACAGTACCGATAATATTTTAGATAGATTGCGTCAACAACCTTATAAGGAAGTTAAGCAAGAAGAAAAGGATGAAGTTGAAATGCAAGAAGAACATTTCTCGCATCCATTTGCGAAAAATGTTCCAGAGCAAAAAAATGATGATCTTCAACAAGAAAACAGCGATGAAGTTAAATCAGCACCTAAGATAACAAAAGATTAACTTCTTAATTTCATTATCTTTTGCTCTATCTCATCTGGAAATGCTTGTCTTAGTTCTTCGGCAATAATCATTGTATTTTTATAACTGTCCCACATATTTTGCGCATTTACATGACTGCCTTGTTTTTGTTGTTGTTGGAAGAGTGTTAATAAATCTTCTGCCAAATTTATACAGTAGTCATAATATTCTTTAGGTGTTGCTTTATTCAATGCATTCAATTGCTGTTGAACATATAACATATGAGGCGGCGAAATTTCACCGGTTAAAGGATTTGTTGCTTGGCGAATTAACTCTTCTTTAAATGATTTTTTAAATTGTTCAAAGGGATCTTTCTTTACCAGAATTTTAGGCGTTCTTTTAAAAAAACCTACGGATCGTAATTTAGCTTCCAAATCTAATTTTCTTTCTTTCTCTATTTTTCTTGAAGATGTAACTACTGAACTAACGTTAGCATTATTATTATTTTGTGCTTCATTATTATTTTTTGCTTCTGCAATTTCTGTTACTACATTAATGCTTGTGCCACTAGTAGGTACATTAAATCTTATGGCTGCAGAATTTAATAGGGTTCCAAATTGTGCTTCAATGACTTTTCTTTTTTCAAAATATTGAGGAACACCTCGAAGATAACTACGACCCTGTTCATCTATTGCATCTACATTCCAGATAATATTTTCATCACAAGCTTCATATTTAGTTTTATTTTTTGCATTTAATGTCACATTGACTTTGAGTGCAGCAAGGATATGGCCAGGAGGAATATCTCTAACTGCTAATTCTTCGAAAGAAATCGCTGGGTTTTTAGGATTAAGTTTTTTTTCATAGTCATGCGCATCAAAATAGTGATCAACATGAACGGCATAAAGATAACGAATGCCTGAATTTTCTTTGTTAGTTCTGTCTTCCCAATAAGGAAATCGCGGTGCAACAAGAGCAAGTTGAGTAAGACTGACGCAACTAGTGAAAGATAAATCAGTAATTTTATTTGTTGTTCTAACATGTATTTCAGTTAATTCAGCACGAAGCGAAGTTGGGGCGTCGGCTTTAGTTTTGTTAAAGGCTTGCCATACAGAATTTTTTCTATCGAGTTGTAAACAGGCTCCCCAATTTTCAAAAGAACTATTTTGGCTAGAAAAACCTTGTATTTTAACTGATTCAAATGGTCTGGTGTCACTTCGATAAACAACAAAAGATGAATCTTTATTTTCAGTATAATTATTTTTCTCTATTACCTCTCCAGAGTATGTAGTATTTGTAGTTTTACTTACTATTTCTATTAAATTAGATTTTCTAATCATATTTATTCTTCGTTATTTTTTAAAAATTGAATTAATTCATCTAATTTTATTTCTTGTTTTTGATTTGTTTTTCTAGATTTATATTCAACTGTTCCGGCGGCTAGACCTTTATCACCTAAAATAATTTGATGTGGAATACCAATTAAATCCATGTCTGCAAACATCACACCTAAACGTTCATTTCGATCATCCCAAAGTACCTCAAAACCAGCATGTTGTAGATCGTGATACAGTTTTTCACATGCCTTAGCTACCGCTTCAGATTTATGCATGTTCACTGGAATGAGTGCGACTTGAAATGGTGCCATAGCGACAGGCCAAATAATGCCATATTGATCATTATTTTGTTCGATTGCTGCACCAACAATCCGTGAGACCCCAATACCGTAACAACCCATATATAAAGTTGCTGCTTTACCTTGTTCATCTAATACAGTTGCATTCATCGCTTTACTGTAATTTTGTCCTAACTGAAAAATATGTCCTACTTCAATACCGCGCGCACTTTGTAATGTTCCTTTGCCATCTGGACTTGAATCGCCGACTTTAACATTACGTAAATCTGCAACTTCTGGAATAGGCAAATCACGTTCCCAATTTACATTAATAAAATGCGTATCAATTTCATTAGCGCCACATACAAAATCAGATAATTCCATCACACTTTGATCAGCAATAATTGGAATATCGTTTAAACCTAGAGGGCCTAAAAATCCGGCATGATCAGAAGTTGCAAATTCAATTGGATCAGCAATTAAAGGATGCTTTTGCGCTTTAATTTCATTTAATTCATGATCGCCACGAATCAATACCGCAACTGCTTTATGTTCTTTACCTTTTAATAACAAAGTTTTAATCGCTTGCTTTGGTTCAATTTTCAAAAATTTACATACTTCTTCAATGGCTTTGATATTAGGTGTTGCAACTTTTTGTAAATCTTTGCTTGGTTTTGCGCGTGTAACGTTGGTAGTTACAACCGGAGCTAATTCTCTATTAGCTGCATAATCGCTTGCATCACTGTAAAAAATTTCATCTTCCCCTGATTCTGCTAAAACATGAAATTCTTGTGATTTTTTACCGCCAATGCTGCCTGTATCTGCAAAAACTGCTCTGAAATTTAAGCCTAAACGAGTAAAAATATTGCTATATGCTTGATACATGCGTTCATAACCTTGATCTAAAGACTCAGGTGTTAAATGAAAAGAATATGCATCTTTCATGATAAATTCGCGTGCGCGCATGACACCAAATCGAGGACGAATTTCGTCTCTGAATTTAGTTTGAATTTGATAAAGATTGATCGGTAG
>CAZYCO010000018.1:0-4297 GCA_964645885.1 uncultured Gammaproteobacteria bacterium | reverse complement strand
TTTTAATTCGCGACGAGCGATATCGGTAATTACTTCTTCATGGGTTGGACCAAAACAAAATTCTCGTTCATGGCGATCAATAATTTTTAATAATTGTGGTCCGAATTTTTCCCATCGTTGCGTTTCTTGCCATAATTCTGCTGGTTGGACTGCAGGCATTAATAACTCAATAGCACCTGCTCTATTCATTTCTTCTCGAACAATTGCTTCAACTTTTTTTAATACTCTAAACCCTAATGGCAACCAGGAATAAAGTCCCGAAGCTAGTTTTCGAATCATTCCAGCTCTAAGCATTAATTGATGGCTGATAATTTCAGCATCTGCAGGTGATTCTTTTAACGTTGCTAACAAATAATGAGAAGTGCGCATGAAATGATGTCCTATTTTATTGTGTTGTCATCCCACTGTTTAATTGCGGGATCCAGTAAAAATTTATCCTTTATCTCCCGACGATTTTTTCTCGGACTTTTTATAATCCGTCACGTACCAACCCGAGCCTTTCAATTGGAAATTATTGGAAGAAATTAATTTTTCTAGCGCTTCTTCTTGGCATTTTGGACAAGATTTAAGTGCTTTTTCAGACATAGTTTGTTTTATTTCAAATTGGTGCCCACATTTTTGGCATAAATATTCATACATCGGCATGATATTTACTCCTTAGATTTTTAATGAAAATAACCTATACAATACCGTGCCAAATGCTAAACAGACAACAATTAGAGGATAATTTTTTATGCTAACCGTCGAATTCTTAAAAGCCGAGCGTAACAAATATTTAGGGCCATTTAGCCGATTTTTTATATGCTGTATAGATAAACATGAAATAATTGAAGTTATAGATCAAATCAAAACATCTTATGTCTCTCTAAATGATGAATTAGAGCTAGCGATAATTATTGCTGAACGCGCACAACAAACTGCAAATTATAAATATGCCAAGGGAAGCTTTCCCCTATACAAATTGTTTGGCTCAATTGCGCAAGCAATTGGTTTTGACGTTATTGATACATTAGCAAGTTATGAAAATCCTAAAGCGATTACCATAAATAATTATCAACAAATTAGGCAATATTGTTATGACCAAAGACATTGTTATAAGCAGGAGCTCAAAAAATTATCTCAGCAGTGTACTAAGCTCAATCAATTATTAAATAACAAAAAAAGTACCTTAGATAAAAATTTAAACAACACTATTAATAAACAATTGAAAAATTTTGAAACAATAGATAATAAACTTTCCGCTAACGATGATTACTATCGTCAGCCAGCATGTCACATTTTTCTTAATAAATTAATTCAATATGCTCAAAATTTTAATGAGTTGCTAGCAAACCATGCTGAAAGTTTACAAATTCAAGTTATTGAGCCCTCTGCTACAGTTTCTAATAAAAAACTCGAAGCCTTGAATGTTTTTCAAAAAGTAAATTTAGAAACGCTAAATCAAAAAAAACCTGAATTTATTAATTCAACTCAAAATGAAATAACTAATAATAGTGAAATAGTAGGGTTAATTGCTCTTAAGTAAAAATAAAATATAGGACTGATTTTATGTTAACGCTTGAATTGTTAAAAAAAGAAAGACGTAAATATTTAGGATTTTTTAGCTGTTTTATTGTTTGTTCTACTCAGCCAGAAATCGTTAAAATCATTGGCGAAATGCAAAGGCTAACTATTACTAAAGAACTAGAAATTGCAAAAATAATTTCTGAAGAATTTAACAAACATCATACCTATAGATCGGGCAGCTCTAATCCTTATCACAAACTTTTAAGGACAATAGCAAGAGAGATTGGTTTTCATGTTATAAATGCTTTATGCGGTTATCATGATTTAAATAAAAATTTAAACAATTTAAATGAGCAGCAATATTTAGCATTAAAGAAAAATTGCCAAGTGCAATATCAAGCTTATATTAATGTGATAAACGAAACATTTTCAGTAATTAGTAAAATTCTTGAACAAATTCCTCGAGTTTCAGGAGAATTGTACGCGCAACAAAAGGAATTAAAAAAACAAGAAAGAAAACAAGAATTAGAGGTAATAGTTAATAAATCTAAATTACTAAATGAAATCACCAAAAAATTTGAAATGTTTAGAAATGAAAATCATCAACTTTCTAGATCAATAGACCCTAATAATCATGCAATTGCAACAGCATATAAAAGTTGTCATCAATTTGCAGAAAATTTTAATTATCAACTTAAAAAGTTTAACGATAACTTTGCTATCGAAATCACAAAATTAAAATTAGAAAAAAATACATTAGAAATCGATTTATCAAAATTGGACTTACAACTACCTGATTTGGAATCAAATAACGATAACCATGTATTTAATGATAATGACACTTTTTCATTACTTGGTTCTGGTTATTAGTAGTTATTAACCACCATGTTTAGTCGGCGCAGCTTTATCTAAATGTAAAGGTAAACCTAAACCTTTAGTAATAGCTGTTTCGATGCGATCTAATAAATCGTTATCGTCATCGCCTGCGTTGCCCATATTCTCTTCGGTTGCAACTTGATGTTCCCTGCATTCTCGTGCCCAGCTTAAGAGAATTTTGTGTTTCTCTATCTCTGACAACCTATCATCTTTTAAAATATCTTCTGGCGAGTTGAAATAATCAGCTGGATCATTAATGAGGTCTATTAGTTCCTTTTCATTCATACAACATCCTTGTTTTGATGAATTTATTCTTTCTCTAAATATTCTAATTTATGTTTCACTTTTGCCCATTCATCTGCATCTGCTAATGCATCTTTTTTAGTCGTGATATTAGGCCATTTTTTGGAAAGTTCAGCATTGATTTCCAGAAATTGACGATTGCTATCAGTTAAATCATCTTCTGAACAAATCGCATTCACGGGACACTCAGATTCACATAACGCACAATCAATACATTCATCTGGATGAATGACTAAAAAATTAGGACCTTCATAGAAGCAGTCGACTGGACAGACTTCAACACAATCAGTGTACTTACAACGAATACAACTTTCAGTTACGACAAAAGCCATTGCTTTTCCCTCTCATCTCTTGTTATGCCGAATTAGATTGGGGCAATTTATATAAATAATACAGAGATAGTCAATTGCTCTTTAAGCTTTACTTTATTTAATTTTGGAACTGAAAGCTAAATCCTTGTTTGAAAAATTCTCCGATTATTTCACCGTCTGTTTTTTGAAATAATTTTGCTTGCTCAATCAAAATAGCAAAGTCTTGATTTTCTTCTGCTTTTAAAATTTTAATACAATTGTCTAAAAATGCTTTTTGATTAGGTGATAAAAATGGATTATCTGTGATATTTTTCATTAATTCAGCGAATGGAATAACTAAATACGCAGCGCCATGATTTAAATATGGCGTAATATCGCTAATGAATTCTTGTAGTAGATTATATTGCTGTTGTGCACCATAGTGTTGAATAACATCAAGCAGCGACAAAGTAATGTTTAGGTGCAGATGGACATAATTGACTTGCGTTTTTTGCTTCTCAAAGTTCTTAATTAAATCCATATCAACGGATTCAACTAATTCTAAAAAACCATAATATTGCGGCAATATGTTAGTGAAAAAAGTGTCATGATGTACTTCACTCTGATTAATTTTATCTTGATAAAACTGGCAAAAATTTCTGTCAAAAATAACCTTCCAATTAAATTTTAAAATATCAATTACTCGATTTAATTTGGTATTTGTATCATTTGCACTTAAATCTAATGGCTCTATTTTTTTAATAATGATTTGCAGTGTGTCTTGAATTTTTGTTTTTATTTCTGGAAAACCAGAAAGAACAATCGCTAATTGCGCATTGATTAATTGCTTGTTTTTTATGTTTAATCCTAAAATCATTGTAACTAGTGCAGGTACATCTAAATTAGGGGCAATCCTCAAATTTTCACTATAAAGCTTAATGAATTCTAGAATTTGCATAACCAAATGAAAACGACAATTTTTTAGAGCATGCAGGAAAAAATTTCTATCATCACCAACAGAAATGAAATGTGGATCAGTCAAAGCTCTGTTTATATTATTTGTTTCAATTTGCCTCAAATTTTCATCTTGTTCAAAAAAGTTTTTAAAATAATAAAAAAATACTTCGCTATTTCCTGCTATTGCTGCATGTGATAACTGATATCTACATAATGTAAAATTTAAAGCTATATCATTCGGTAATAGATAATCAAAAAACTCTTTATTTCCTAACAATATTACAATTCTCAATAAATCTATTTTTTCAAAAATTGGATGTTCAAAGCTAGAATATATATCGAATTGATTTTCACAAGTATCTTTT
>CAZYCO010000017.1:33558-36058 GCA_964645885.1 uncultured Gammaproteobacteria bacterium | reverse complement strand
AATCATTTGCTGCGTTATTTAAATTAATTACACCATTACCTGCATTGATTGTTACTGCACCTGCACTAGCAACCTGAGAAATAGATCCTGTTTGTGTTACACCTGTACCATTTAAGGTTAAAGTGCCTAAACCAACGCTTGATGTACCAATACTTAATATGCCGCTATCTGTGATAGCAACATTGTTATTACCATTATTAATTAATGAAACATCGCCGACAAAAGTATTACTTTGTAATAATGTAATTGCATTGGCACCCGCATTAAAACTTGAATTACCAGATATAGATAAGATGCCCGTCTGAGTGATAGCACCGCCAGTTGAAATCAAAGATAAATTACCGCTAATTGTGGAAGTACCAAAATTAGTTGCAACAGCATTATTAATAGAAACATTATTCGCAGCATCAATAACAACATTTCTAAAGCTATTCGATAAATTATTTAACGTAATATTATTTGCCGAACCAGAATTGAAAGTTACAGTTTTATTTGCATTAGTTAAAATTAGTGCGCCTGTTTGAGTGAGAGCACCTTGAGTAGTAATATCAACATCACCGGATGCTGTAATTGCAGACAAAATTAATGCGTTAGCATCTTGTAAAGAAACATTAGTAGCAGATGTAACACCTGCTGAAGCAAAATCATTTAATGGATTATTTAAAATAACATCGCCAGTTGCAGAGAAAATAGCTATTTTACTTGCTTCATTGGCAATGATTGCACTACTTTGAGTAATACTGCCGCTATTAGCACTAACAGCTAAATCACCATTAATATTAAATGCACCTAAGATAATTGAATTTGCATCTTGAAGTTCAACATTATGTCCAGTTGTAACGCTTACTGTACTAAAGTTGTTTGCGGGATTAATTAAAGAAATATCGCCGGTATTATTTGCAGCTAAAGTTGTGACACCGCTAACGTTAAGTACACCACTACTTGTGATATTAAACCCTGATGTAACGTCTAATGTGCCACTGATAACTGAGTTACCAAAGTTAATTGAATTAATATCAAGTAAATTTACATTTCGTGCGGAGGCTATTGCTACTGAACCAAAATTATTGTTTGCATTAGTTAAATTAATATCAGTACTACTACCAACATCTAAAGTTAAGGTATTTGCGACTCCATTGATTGAATTTGCAATTATTGAACCACCACTAGTTGCTAAAGTGATATTACTAATTACATTAGCTGCATTACTAAGTGTAATCGCTGCATTATTAGTTGTGAGATCAGCACCTAAAGAAATTTGACCTGTACCAGCAGGAGTTATGGTAATACCTTGACCTGAAGCTGTTGTTTCAACAGCACCATTAACAACAATATTAGCATTAGCGGTATCACCTAGTAATGAAACTACACCACCACGTGCGATTAAAGAACTTCCACTTTGTAATTCAACACTTGTGCCTGGATTAGAAAATAAATTTACGCCTTGTAAGGTAATAAAGCCGCTGCTATCCACTGATCCACCAGATGTTACAAGTACACCGCCTGAGCCAATTACTCTAAACGTTAAATCTGATCCAATTCCCGTACTAGTAATAGGACCATTAATTATTAAATCTGAATCTGAGATTTGGATGACTTGTGCTGAATTGAAATTCAAGTTACCAAAGAATTGGCTATTACCACCACCAGATAACAAAATATCGCCAGCACCTAAAACGGGACTAGCACCACCCAAATCTACACCACCTAATAATGTTAATACTCCTCCTGTACCTCCTTGCGTATCTAACACGCCATTTATTTCAACTGCTGTAGCTAATTGCGACAAATTAGCTGCAATTATTGAAATAGAACCACCATTACTAATTTGATCTAAAGAAGTTTTAATACCATCTGGGCCAATCGTAATAATTCCTGAACCAGTAGTAGTTAAAGTTACATTACCACCAGCGGTTTGAATTAAATTAGCAGCGGTTAAATTACCGCCTGCTGTTGCTGCAAAGCTGTAACTTGAAATATCTGAAAGTGATAAGTCGTTTGCATCTCTAACAGATACATTATTCGCATCAGCAACGGTAACGGTTGTAAAATCATTTAGTGGATTATTTAAAGTAATATTCCCTGTTGCACCTGCACTTAAGGTAGTTGTTTTACCAACTCCATTCACGCTAATCGAACCAACAGATTGTGAAATATCGCCGCTAGTATTAACTACAAAGTTACCACCTATAACTGCACTAATAAGATTTAAACTATTTTGATCGGTAATATTTGTATTGCCACTAATGTTTAAAGCTAAATTAGTAAAATCATTATAAGTATTATCTAATGTTAAATTTCCTGCTGAAATATTAAACGTTGCAACCTTGCTTGAATCAGTTAAGGTTATCGGACCACTTTGAGTAATTGAACTTACGGCATTAACAGTTAAGTTACCTGATACCACAGAAGTTTCAAAATTCAATTGAATATCATTGCCATCATTTAACAATACATTATTAGCAGTAGAAATTGCGATTGCTGAGAAATCATTAGCTGG
>CAZYCO010000017.1:16759-33548 GCA_964645885.1 uncultured Gammaproteobacteria bacterium | reverse complement strand
ATTAGTTAATGTAATATTATTTGTAGAACCTACATTCAATGTAGTTAAGCCATTTACTGTAATAATACCTGATTGAGTAATTGAGCCTGATGTCGTGACATCAAACGAACCATTAATATTAGATCCGCCTAATATCAATGAATTTGCATCTGTTAAATTTACGTTATTTGCACTATTAACAATCAATGTTGCAAAATCATTTGATACATTATTTAAAGTAATATTATTTGCACTACCTGCATTTAAAGTAACAGTTGAATCTAAAGCATTAACAATTAATGTTCCTGTTTGTGTAATTGCACCGCCAGAAGTTACAGATAAATTACCAGTTAAAGTAGTTGCTGGAAGTGCGATTGCGGCATTATCAAATGTTAAAGTCAAATTGCGTAATAAAGTTGGTAACGTTGGTACGCTTGCACTAGAAGCAACGTTACGTAATGCCAAATCAACTATATCACCATTATTTGTGATAATAGGTGTGGTAGCAAAATTATTAGCAGCGCTACCAAGTAAAATATTTGATCCGGCTGTAGTAACAGTAAATGTTGGTGTACCTGTTACATTTAATGCACCAGTTTGAGTAATTGAACCCCCTGCTGTTGCAGTAAGATTGCCACTTATTGTTGCACCTGGTAACGACATTGCAGATGTTGTAAAGACGGCTGTTAAATTACGTAATGCAGTTAGTGATCCTAAATTAGTTGGTAATGATGAATTAGTATTTACGTTTTGTAGAGATATATCACGGATATTATTGAGTGTAACACCAGAACTAAATGTAATATTTCCACTTAAATTATTAGCTGCTGCGGTTAATAAAATATCTGTTCCTGAAGCATTTTGTGTAATATTAATTGTACCTGCGCTTGCAGCTTGAGTTAACGCACCTGTTTGGCTAATTGTTCCATTTGCAACTAAAGTTAATGTACCAAAACCAATTGATGACGTTCCTAAAACCATCGTTGCGTTATTTGTTAACGCGACATTGTTATTCCCACTATTATTTAATGCAACGCTACCTGTAAAGTTATTGCTTTGATTTAAATTAATAGAATTGTTACCAGCATTAACAATAACATCATTAGCATTTACAGCTTGAGTTATTGCTCCGGTTTGTGTTACCCCGGCACCAGTTAAGATTAAGTTGCCACTACCCACATTTGATGTGCCAATACTTAATGTACCACTATTAGTTACAGCAACATTGTTATTACCACTATTACTCAATACAACATCACCAGTGAAATTATTATTCTGAGTTAAAGTAATTGCATTTGCTCCTGCTGTTACACTAATAGCACCAGCACTTGCAGCTTGAGTTATCGCTCCTGTTTGAGTAACAGCTCCTGTTGCAATTAATGTTAAGGTGCCACTACCAACAGATGAGGTGCCAAGTATCAGTGCACGATTATTAGTAAGTGAAATACTATTTGCACCGCTATTACTAAATAATACAGCGCCTGTTAAAGAATTATTTTGAGTTAAGGTAATTGCATTTGAACCAGCAGTGAAACTTACCGCTCCTGCATTATCAGATTGAGTTATTGTTCCAATTTGAGTAATTGCGCCATTAGCAGTAAAAGCTAATGTACCTAAACCAACAGAAGTTGTATTAATAATTAATGGTGCATTATTAACTAAAGCGACATTGTTATTACCGCTAGTTGCAAGTGCAACAGCACCTGTAAAATTATTTGCTTGATTTAAATTAATACTATTACCATTAGCATTAATGCTGACATTACCAGCGCTTGCAGCTTGGCTAATCACACCAGTTTGAGTGATTGATCCTATAGCATTAATTATTAATGTACCTGTTCCTAACGATGAAGCTGCAAAATTTAACGGATTAATATTTCGTATAGCAACATTATTTGCGCCACTGTTATTTAAAGAAACGCTACCTGTAAAACTATTGTTAGCAGTTAAATTAATTATGCCGGCGTTAGCATTTACAGTTATTAATCCAGCTCCTGCACCTTGAGAAATTAAACCACTTTGCGTTACACCAAATCCTGTTAAGTTTAATGTACCACTACCAATATTAGATGTGCCTATATTCAATGTACCATTATTCGTTACAGCAATATTATTTGCGCCGGTATTAGTTAGTGAAACAGCTCCTGTGAATAAGTTATTTTGCGTTAGAGTTATTGCATTACTACCTGCATTGAAACTTGAAGTACCAGGAATAGTTAATATACCGGTTTGAGTAATTGCACCTCCTGTGGTTACAGATAAATTACCACCATTATTCAATGCCAAGGTTGGGAAGGAAATTCCAGTATTATCAAATTGCAAAGTTAGGTTTCTTAGATTGGCAAGGCTTGTAAGGTTACTTGGAAGAACAGCATTGCTATTAGTATTTCTATATTGAAAATCTTGAATATTTGTTGTTGTACCGCCAAATGTAACAATATTACTGCTAATGTTATTTGCTGCAGTACTTAAATCAATGTTGCTTAAAGAAGATGCTGTAGAAGTTAAAGTAAATGTACCTGCACTAGGTGATTGTGTAATTGCACCAATTTGACTTAATGCACCACCAAATGTTAACGAGAACGTGCCACTACCAATAGATGATGTACCAATTGTTAATGCACCGCTATTTGTTAATCCAACATTATTCGCACCAGTATTATTGAGTAAAACAGCACCAGTAAAGGAATTATTATTAGTTAAATTTATAATACCGCCACCTGCATTTATCGTAGCAACTCCGGCATTTGAGGCTTGAGTGATTGTTCCACTTTGAGTAATTCCTAATGCGTTAAGTGATAAAGTGCCAGAACCGACAGTTACATCTGCTAAATTCAAAGCAGTACTATTTGTTAACGCGACACTATTCACACCAGAATTACTTAATGCAACATCTCCAATGAAGTTATTAGCTTGTGTTAATAAAATATTACTATTTCCTGTGCTAAAACTTGCGCTACCAGAAATAGTTAATGCACCTGTTTGAGTAATTGCGCCATTAGCAACAGCAACTAAATTTCCACTAATACTTAACACCGGAAAACTCATACCAGCATTATTAAATATCAAACTTAAATTTCGAAGATTAGATAAACCCGACAAATTAGTAGGAAGTGCAGCAGAACCATCAATATTTCTAAATTTAAAATCTCTAATGTTTGAAGTTGTACCGCTAAAAGTTACACTTCCATTTATACTGTTGGCAGATGTACTTAAATCTATATCTGTATTTGCAGCTGTTGCATTAATTGTAAATGCGCCAGCAGCTGAAGATTGAGTAATTGCACCTGTTTGATTAATTGCACCACCGGTAGTAATCGCCAATGTACCATTACCGACAGATGATGTTGCTATTGTTAAAGCACCGCTATTTCTAAATGAAACATTATTCGCACCGCTATTGTTAAGTGATACAACACCAGTGAAATTATTGCTTGAATTATCTAAGTTGATAGCTCCATTTCCTGCATTAAATGTTGCAGTACCTGCACTTGCAGCTTGGGAAATTGCACCACTTTGAGTAATGCCTGTTCCTGTTAATGTTAATGTGCCATTACCAACAGAAGATGCACCGATATCTAAGTTAAGAATATTTGTTAAAGCAACATTGTTATTTCCACTATTACTTAAAATTACAGTTCCTGTTAATGCATTATTTGCATTTGCTGTAATACTGTTATTACCTGCAATCAGAGTAGTAGTCCCCGGGACCACTACGGCACCTACTTGAGAAATATTACCGCCTGTCCCTCCACTTAAAGAACCACTGGTATCAATATATAAATTACCACCATTAGTTAGGGTAATGGATGGAATAACTGCGCTTGAGTTATCAAAAATAATTGTCAAATTTCTAAGATTATTTAATAACTCAAGATTAGTCCCCGTAATCCCAGCACTAGCATTTATATTGCGTTTACCTACATCTCTAATATTTGATAATGTTCCGCCATAAACCACATCACCACTAAAATCATTTGGTTGTGAAGCTAATAAAATATCTGAATTAGCTGCTGTTACAGATAACGTTACTGTGCCTGCATTTGCAGCTTGGACAATTGCGCCTGTTTGGCTAATTGTACCACCAGCAGTAAGACTCAAATTTCCTGCACCTATATTGGAAGAGCCTATCGACAATGCAATCGCATTTCTTAAAGTTACATCATTTGCACCAGTATTATTTAATGAAACACTACCGGTAAAATTATTATTATTCGCTAAATTAATTGCATTAGCACCAGCATTAATAGTTACCAATCCTGCACTTACAGCTTGAGTAATTGCTCCACTTTGCGTTACACCTGCACCAGTTAAGGTTAATGTACCGCTACCTACGGTTGATGCACCAATGTTAAGTACACCACCATTGATCACAGTAACGTTATTTGCGCCACTATTAGATAGCGATACTGCGCCAGTAAATGTATTATTTTGAGTTAACGTTATGGCGTTACTACCTGCAGTAAAACTAGAAGCACCAGGTATAGTTAAAACTCCAGTTTGCGTAATTGCTCCACCAGCTATTATTGATAAATTACCACTGTTAGTTAATGCTAGAGCTGGTAATGCGATCGATGCATTATCAAATTGCAAAGTTAAATTTCTTAAATTGTTAAGACTTGATAAATTATTAGGAATAACAGCATTACTATTAATATTTCTATATTTGAAATCTTGGATATTAGAAGTTGTACCACCAAAAGTTACAACACTACTACTAATATCGTTGGCTGCTGTACTGAGATCAATGTTGGTTGAAGCTGCAGTAGAAGCTAGAGTAAATATTCCAGCACCAGATTCTTGAGTGATAGCACCTGTTTGAGAAATAGCACCTCCAGATATGATAGTTAATGCGCCACTACCAATATTTGATGTACCTATTGTTAATGTACTGCTATTGGTTACTGCAACGTCATATGCATCACTGTTATTTAACAGTAATGTTCCAGTAAAATTGTTATTAGTATTGTTTAAACTAATAGCACCGCTATTTGCGTTAACGGTAACTGCACCAGCACCTGCGCCTTGAGTAATTGATCCACTTTGAGTTACACCTAAGCCAGTTAAATTCAATGTTCCACTGCTAACAACTGAGGTTGCAATATTTAAAGCAATACTATTATTAACAGTTACATTGCCTGAGGTATTCATCAGTGCTACAGCACCAGTAAATACATTATTTTGTGTTAATGAAATTGCATTAGATCCAGAGTTAAAACTAGATGAACCTAATACACTTAAAGCACCTGTTTGCCCAATTGCGCCACCAGCAATTACAACCAGGTTTCCTGAAATTGATAATGTAGGAAATGAAATTGCTGTTGCATCAAATTGCAGCGTTAAATTTCGTAGATTAGACAAGCTTGCCAAATTACTTGGAATTGAAGCATTGCTATTAATGTTCCTAAATTTAAAATCTCTTATATTAGTTAGTGTATCGCCAAACGTTACACCACCAGATATATTATTTGCTGCTGTACTTAAATCAATATCACTTGAAGCTGCTGTTGAAGATATTGTGAATGTACCTGCTCCAGCTGCTTGTGTTATTGCACCTGTTTGATTTAACGCTCCAGCTGTTGTAATTGATAATGTTCCTGTACCAACAGATGAAACACCTAGATTTAACGCTCCATTATTTCGTAAAGATACATTATTTAAATCACTATTATTTAATGAAACACTTCCAGTAAAGTTATTGTTAGCATTTGCTAAATTAATGATTCCAGCACCAGCATTGATCGTTACATTACCTGCACTTGCTGCTTGCGTAATTCCACCTGATTGGCTAATGCCTGTACTATTTAAAGTGAGTGTGCCACTACCAACGCTAGATGTACCAATACTTAATGCACCATTATTGGTTATAGCTACATTATTGGCGCCACTATTTGAAAGTGACACTGCTCCAGTAAACGCATTATTTTGAGTTAAAGTAATTGCATTATTGCCTGCGTCAAATGTTGATGTTCCAGGAACAGTGATTACACCTGTTTGGGTAATTGCACCACCGGATGTAATAGAAAGATTACCGCCATTATGCAATGTAACTGTTGGAATAGTGATTGCAGCGTTATCAAAAATCCATGTGAGATTACGCAAATTATTTAATAATGAAATATCAGTTGCCGCTAAATTAGCATTGGAATTAATGTTTCTTCTAGCTATATCTCTAAAGTTATCTAAATTACCTGTATAAACAAATGTTCCATAAAAATTATTTGCTTGAGATGCTAACAATAAATCAGAATTAGCTGCAGTAAATTCAATAGTAATATTACCTGCATTCGCCTCTTGAACAATTGCGCCTGTTTGACTAATTGTTCCGCCTGCCGTTACAGAGAATGAGCCACTACCAATATTGGAGACGCCAAATGATAAAGATGAACTATTCACAATAGAGACATTGTTTACACCTGTATTATTTAAAGAAATAGCACCAAGAAAATTATTATTTTGATTTAAAGCAATTAAGCCATTACCTGCATTAATGGTAACGGCATTTGCAGCACTCTGCGTAATTACACCTGTTTGACTTACACCGGCACCTGTTAATGTTAACGTGCCACTACCTACATTTGATGTGCCAATAATCAATGCGGCGTTATTTGTTACAATCACATTATTTGCGCCACTATTAGATAAGGATACTGCGCCAGTAAATGCATTGCTTTGATTCAAGGTAATCGCGTTTGCACCTGCAGTAAAACTAGATGTACCAGGCACTGTTAACAAGCCTGTTTGGCTAATTGCCTCACCTGCTATTACGACTAAATTACCTACTCCATTTAAAGTGAGGCCTGGCAAAGAAATAGCTGCATTATCATATTGCAATGTTAAATTACGTAAATTAGTTAAATTACTCAAATTATTAGGAAGTGCGGCCCCAGAATTGATATTTCTATATTCAAAATCTTGTATATTTGCCAATGTACCGCCAAACGTTACAATGCTACTACTAATATTATTGGCTGCCGTACTTAGATCAATATTGGTTGAACCACCAGTAGACGACAAAGTAAATGTACCTGCTCCAGATGCTTGAGTAATTGCTCCTGTTTGAGAAAGATTACCGCCAACAATAATTGTTAACGCTCCGCTACCAATTGAAGATGCACCGATTGTTAAACTTGCAGCATTAGTCAAAGCCACATTATTTGCACCGCTATTAGAAAGCGATACTGCACCAGTAAAGGCATTATTTTGCGTTAAAGTAATTGGATTGCTACCAGCATTAACATTTATAGCTCCTGCATTTGAAGCTTGATTAATTACACCTGTTTGACTTATACCAGCACCAGTTAATGTTAAAGTACCACTACCTAAATTTGATGTGCCAATAATCAAGGCACCGCTATTTGTTATAACAACATTATTTGCACCACTATTAGAAAGCGATACTGCACCAGTAAATGCGTTACTTTGATTTAAGGTAATTGCGTTTGTACCTGCAGTAAAACTAGATGTACCAGGTACTGTGATTACACCTGTTTGGCTAATTGCACCACCTGCCGTCACAATCAAATTACCAGCACCATGTAAAGTAACGGTCGGAAATGAAATAGCTGCATTATCATATTGCAATGTTAAATTGCGTAAATTCGTTAAACCACCTAAATTACTTGGTAGTGCTGCGCTAGCATTAACATTTCTCAGGCTAACATCTCTAATATTATCAACAGTGCCACCAAATAAAATTGCATTATTACCAAAGTTATTTGCTTGGGTATTTAAAATCACATCAGAATTAGCAACGGTAGAAGCGACTGTTGTAACTCCACCAGTTACTATTAATGTTCCAGATTGTGTAATATTTCCGCCGCTAACTATAGATAATGTTTGGCCGACGTTAATTGCCCCTAAAATCGTAGCAACTGAATTAGTTAGTGAAACAGAGTTCGCTCCTGAATTAGCAAGAGAAATTGCGCCACTAAAATTATTACTGCTTCCATTGGTTGATAAATTAATTGAATTAGCACCTGCATTGAAACTTGCTATGCCCGGAACAACCAATGCACCAGTTTGTGAAATTGATCCTGCTGCAGTTACAGTTAAATTTTGTCCAACTGTCGAAGCTGCAAGTATTAATGCTCTATTATTGTTAATAGTTACATTATTAGCACCACTATTAGATAGTGTGACAGCTCCTACAAAATTATTGCTACTGCCATTTGTTGATAAATCTATATTGTTACTACCAGCACTAAAACTTGATGCTCCAGAAACTGAAATTGCAGAACCTTGTGATATTGAGCCAGAATTTGAAATCGTTAAATTACCACCATTTTGCGTAATTGCTGCGATATGTAATGCACTACTATTAGTTAAATTAATATTTCCGCTTGTACTATTGGTAGCAGTAAAACTTATTAATATATTGTTGTTATTTAACGTTGTGCCTGTAGCTGAAACAGTAGTTAATACAGCATTACCATTAATTAAGCCCGTACTACTTTCTATGATGTTGGCTGCTGCGGTTAAATTAACTGCCCCACCTGTTGTTAGATTTCCAGCTGCAATATTAATTGTTCTACCAGCATTAAGGGTTAAAGTGCCATTTGTACTTGAAGTTGTTTCATTTAAAATAATATCGCTTGTTGCACCTGTAGTAGTGTAATTAACTGCACCTGCTCCACCTGCTGTTACAGTATTTCCAATGGTTAATGTGCCATTTGTTGCAGTTAGATTAATTATTCCATTAGCTGCTGTTGAAATTGCACCTGAGGTTGTAATTGCACCGGTATTGGTAATCGTAACATTACCTCCGCCAACTTGATTAATCCCAGCAAGAGTTAATGTTGAAGCTGTATTTGTTAGAGAGATATTGCCTGAAACAGAATTTGATGCATTGAAAATAGATATAGTGTTGTTATTAGTTAGGGTTGTTCCTGTAGCTGAAATAACCGATAACAGTGAACCTGATAACGTACCTGTACCCGATTCCGTTACACTAGCAGCTGCCGTCAGCGAAATATTATTACTCGTGCTCAATGTTGCTGCATTATTAATTGCAATGCTACGTCCAGCATTTAACGTGATGTTACCGCTAGTTGAAGAAATAGATGCATTAGTAAATGTAATATCGCTAGCTGCTCCAGTAGATGCAATATTTATATTACCAGTTGTAGTTGTAAGCAGAGCAGAAGAAGTTTGAGCATAGGTGCCACCAGAAGCAGTAATGTTTACATCGCCTCCATTGGTACTGGAAATGTTACCGATTGTACTAATACCACCTGTATTACTAATAACTGTGTTTGCATTACTACTTATATTTGAAATCTGTAATGTTGTTGCAGAGTTGGTGAACTGAATTAAGCCACTGCTAGTGTTTGTTAAATTTATTGCAGATGCAGTATTAGTGTTGGTTAAAATAATACCTGTACTAGCTGACGCAACTAAAGAGGCTACACCGCTAATGATTCCCGCACCTGCTTCTGAAATAGTTGTAGCAGCAGTTAAATTTGCGGTGCCTGATGTTGAGAAACTACCAGCATTTAATGTAATTGCTCTACCAGCATTTAAAGTAATGGCGCCCGATATGCTACTTGTATTTGCATTTAATAGAATATCGCTAGCTGCACCTGTTGCAGTATAACCAATTGAACCTGAACCACCTGCCGTTACAGTATTTCCAATAGTTAAATTGCCATTTGTTGCTGTTAAATTAATTGCGCCATTTGCTGTTGTTAAGATTGCGCCTGAAGTTGTAATAGCTCCAGTATTCGAAACAGTGACATTACCCCCACCTGATTGACTAATACCGGTAATGGTTAATGGTGCAGCGGTACTAGTTAATGCAATATTTCCTGATGTGATATTGGTAGCATTAAAGCTAGTTAAAACATTATTGTTATTTAATGTTGTACCGCCTGCAGAATTAGTAGTTAAAGCTGCACCACCATTAATCAATCCTGTGCTAGTTTCTGCAATCGTTGCAGCTGCTGTTAAATTAACTGCACCACTAGTCGTTAAATTACCAGTAGCTATATTGATTAATCGGCCTGCATTTAATGTGATACTGCCTGATGTGCTACTCGTATTTGAGTTTAAAATAATATCGCCAGTCGCACCTGTAGCAGCATAGCTAATTGCACCTGTCCCGCCTGCCGTTACAGCGCCTCCAATTGTTAGAGTGCCATTTGTTGCTGTTAAATTAATTGCACCATTTGCTGCTGTTGAAATTGTACCGGAAGTTGTTACAGAACCGGTATTTGAAACAATGACATTTCCGCCACCTGATTGACTAATACCGGTAATGGTTAATGGCGCTGCTGTATTCGTGAATGCAATATTTCCTGAAGTTGTATTAGTAGCATTAAAACTACTTACAATATTGTTGTTATTCAGTGTCGCACCACCAACAGAACTAATTGTTAGTAACGCGTTATTATTAATAATTGCTGATCCAGCTTCAGATATTGTTCCTGTCGAAGTTAAAGTTACATTACCAGTAGAACTGATACCATTAACTGGACCGCCAATATCATCTGTTAGAGATGCAATTGTTAGTGAACTATTAGATGAAATTTGCACTGCACCAGAAATATTGCTTGTTGCGATATTACTAAGGACATTGGTCGCTGTACTTAAATTAACGCTAGTTGCATCTCGTAATAATAAACTTGCATTACTTGCTGATAAATTAATTGCGCCTGTTTGACTAATCGCACCTGCTGAATCAAGTGTTAAAACACCACCGGCTGCAAAAGTAGAAGAGACTGTCCATGCGCCACTTTGAATTGCACCTGAACTGCTATTACCAATTCGTACGTTAGTAGCATGAACTGTATTTAATTCAGCTTGAGATAAAGCCAAGGTTCCAGCGCCACCTGCAATACTAATTGTTGTTGCTGCAGTAGATGGAGCGAAATTTACTCTTGTTGCCAAACCTGTGCTAAGTGCGCTACCACCAATTTGTGAATTAACATCTGTAGCTAAAGTCATAGCATTAGCGATTAAATTTATTGTTCCTGTTGTTAACAATAAATTACTGGTATTAGTAGTAATGGTTCCTGTACCAGCATTATAAGTTAATGTTCCAGTTACAGAATTAACTGTGGTAGTTGTATTTTGTGTAATACCAACACCAGTAAGAGAAATATTTTTTGCTACACCACTAGTTACAATGTTTCCAGTAATAGTGATTAAGCCAGTGGTAGTTACAGAATAATCTCCAGAGAATGATGCTGCAGCTAAACTAAGTGTTCCTGTATCTTGTAAAATAACGTTTGCGCCGCTAGTAATACCTACTGTTGCAAAACTATTTGAAGCATTAGCTAAAGTAATATTATTTGCACTTCCTGCAGCTAAAGTTGTAACACCCCCAACAGTTAATGCACCAGACTGGGTAATTGCACCGTTAGAGGTTACAGTGAAATTTTGACCTATGGTAGATGCACCTAAAATAGTTGCGCGATTATTGGTGATTGAAACATTGTTTGCACCACTATTAGTTACAGAAATGGCACCGCTAATATTATTAGCAGCGTTAGTTAACGTAACAGCTGCGGCTCCTGCACTAACGGTTAATGCAGATACTGTTATTTCAGCAGTTTGAGTAATGCCACCAGCGGCGGAAATCAATGAAACATTTAAGCCACCGCTAGTAAATGAAATTGTGTTGTTGATCGCAATTGAACTTGCAGCGTTTAAAGTTAACGTAGGTGTAGTTGCGCCAGAAGTTTTAGCTATTGCGCTACTTACAGTGATGGTTCCTGCTTGTGCACCTGTTGCACCAGTTGTAATGGTGACACTGGTACCCGCATTCAATGAATTATTAATTGTCGTTGCGCTAACTTGAGCATTATTATTTGTTGGAGTAAATGTATTTGGATTACCGTTATTAAACGTTCCTCCAGATGTAGAATTAGTAATAGTTACATTGCGTGGATCTAACAGCCATTGTCCTGGATTACCATTTGACGCACTGGCATCAACACTACCCATCGCTTCTAAATATTCTTTACCAGAAGTTTCAACAAACCCACCATTACCGGATTCGCTGCCACCTTGTGCAAATATATTGCCGTAGAAATAAGTTCCTTCATCTGACCAAGCAATAACTTTGCCGCCGTCACCATTTATTAAGGCGTTTGCATAAATGTTAGTGTTTTCATCTATAGCAAGATATTGGGCATTTGGTTCAGGACCTTGTCCTAAATAATTACCACCAATTAAAACTTCACCACCACCCGTTACACCAGATGCATCAACCATTGCATTAATTAAGCGAATTTGTTCGCCTAATATTTTAACTCGACCACCTTTATTATCTGCCTTACCTGCCGCAACTATTTTACCTGTAACGCGTACCGTACCAACATTATCGCCAGACAAAACAATTTCACCGCCTCGTTGATAAACTGTATTTGCTTGTACATAACCTTTCATATTGATGACATTATCAACAACATCTTTCGCAGCAGATGCGGTCATCATGACGCGACCACCATCTGCAACGATTGTGCCGCTATTGGTTACAGCATCGTTTAATGTTCTACCATCTGCATCAATTGCTTTTTGTGTGACTTCGCTACCCACACCAAATTTAATTAAGTTGTCACCATAAAAATCTAAGGTGTAATTAGTACCGGCTGCTAAAACTACTTTGCCCATGTTGGCAGAAATCACACCACTGTTTTCAACACCAGGCGCAACAAATGCAGCCATGCCATGATCAGCAATTTGAATGATCCCTTGATTGACAACTGCACCACGATAATTTGGATCTTGTGTGAATTTATAATTACTGTTTAAAAAATCTTGATCAGTAATATTTGCTGTTGTTGCTAATAAACCCGCAACGTTTACTTGCGCACTTGGGCCAAACATCATCCCTGCTGGATTGATGATCCAAACATTACCGTTTGCGAATAAATTACCTAAAATTTTTGATGCACCATACGATGCGTTAACACGGTTTAATGCAATTGCACTTGCAGATGGTTGAATGAAACGTGTTGTTTCACCGGCATTAATATTGAATGTTTGCCAATTGATGACTGCTTTGTCTGTAGCTTGGTTGATAGTTGTAGTATTGCCATCGTTTTGAATAGTAGCAATTCCAGCCGCAACATCCCCGCCTTGAGGGTTGGCCATGCTAGAAGATAGAAATAAGAATGGTGATAACAATACAAATAAGAGACAAAGTTTTACTTTCCAATTCACTGTTTTTTGAACTAGAAAGTTGTGCTGTCCTGTCGCACTCAAAACCGCTACTCGGTTTTGTTTCTTGCCTAACATAAGTACGCTCGTTAGCCCGGTGGTAAGAGGCTATGACTATCTATTTAATAGGTTAGGCACCTGTTTTTTAAAAAAAGCGATTTTGATTAGAAGTTAAGCATACAAATCTTATAAAAAAACCCAAAGAGATAATAAAAAGGTTATATAAAAAGGAATATTTTACAAAATTAGTAAAATACCATTTTGCTCGGTAATTACTGAAATTTTAGCTATTCTCTTCAAGATGGAACAAAAATTGCTCAAATCGGCATATATATAAGGAATACCCAGATGAAAGCGGACTATTTTTCACGTTCTTTACTCATCTTTTTAATATTTACCTTTTTGGTAATATTAAGTTTACCTTTTATACCAGCCATTCCACAAAACCCGAGCTACCATAACTTTGCAGATTCGCGCACGTTTTTTGATATTCATCATTTTCTTAATATTTATTCCAATATATTTTTTATTATTGTTGGTGCATTAGGCCTTTATAAAATTTTTTCTCGTCATTCAAAAATTGTTTTTTCTAATCAAAGTGAAAAATGGCCGTATGTTAGTTTATTTATTGCAACAATTTTAACTGGCTTTGGTTCTGGTTATTACCACGCACATCCAAACAATATGACTATGATTTGGGATCGTATTCCAATGACGATGATTATGGCTTCTTATTTTTCTGCAATGTTAATGGAGCGAATCAATAGAAAAGTAGGTTTGCAATTGTTATTACCATTAATGATCCTTGGCATCATGTCAGTGATATATTGGCAAATCACAGAAATTGCAGGTCATGGTGATTTACGTTTATATGGTTGGTCACAATTTTATCCAACTGCAGCCGTCATTCTTTTAATTACTCTTTTTCCTTCTTCTTATACCGGCACGCGTTACATTATTGAATCGTATATGTGGTATGGCATAGCAAAAATTGCTGAATTCTTTGATCAAGGAATTTATGTTTTCACTCATCATTTAATCAGCGGTCATACCATTAAACATATTGCAGCGGCAATTGCGATTTATTCTGTTGTACGATATTTAACTCATCGAAAATTAAAATATGTCTGATTTATCTACATAAATTTCAAAAAATATAAAATATGGTTATAATGACCAATTGTTTTTTATTTGGAGATAATAAGTGATGATAGAATTTAATTCTTCAAGATACTTAACTATCGGTACTGAAATTGAGATTCAAATAGTTAATAAAGTTGATCATGATTTATTTCCTTTTGCAGAACATCTGTTAAAACACGTAGAAAACTCTCCTTTAAGTGAAAAAATAAAACCAGAAATTACACAAAGTATGTTAGAAATTAATTCTGGTATACATTCATCTCCAAAAAATTTATTAAATGAATTAGAAGAGATACGAAATTTTCTTGTGAATGAAGCAAAAGAGTTAGATATTTATTTGACTGGCGGTGGTACACATCCTTTTCAATTATGGAACCATCGAAAAATTTATCCCAAACTTTCATATAAAAAAACAGCATATCGATATGGTTATCTTGCAAAAATGTTTACAGTTTTTGGTTTACACATTCATATTGGTTGTTTAAATGGCGATGATGCAATTTATTTAATACAAGCATTAGCGCGTTATATCCCACATTTTATTGCGCTTAGCGCATCCTCTCCATTTTGTCAGGGAATAGATACTGAATTTCATTCTTCCCGAAATAATATTGTTAATTTGTTTCCACTTGCAGGTTTACCGAATACATCCAGCAATTGGCAAGAATTTAGCGATTATTGCGAGCAAATGTTTGAATTTAATATTGCTGAGAAAATAGATAATTTTTACTGGGACATTCGACCAAAACCTAATTATGGAACAATAGAAATTCGAGTTTGTGATGCACCATTATCTATATCAAAAGTTGCTTTATTGGCAGCTTATGCTCAAACATTAGCGCATTATTTATTAACTGAAAGACCAGCAGTAAATTTTTCGCACGATCGTTATGATTTTTATCGTTACAATCGCTTTCAAGCAAGTAGATTTGGCTTTCAAGGTAAAATGATTGATTCACAAACACAAAAACAGAAATTGATTCAAAGCGATATATTAGATACTTGTGCAGATATTGCAAAATATGCAGCTGAATTAAATAACCAAACATTTATCCGTGAAATTATCCAAATGACAGCGCAACAACAAAATGATGCGCAATGGTTAAGACAACTATACGAAAAAGGGTATTCGTTAAAAGAAATAGTTTATTTAAAAAGTCAGCAGTGGCTGAATTAAATATACAAAATAAAACAGTTAAATTTTTCTGCACTTAAATCCTCATTATTAACTTTTCAAAAATCTTTTTTCTGATTTGGTATTGAAGATTATGTGATGAATAAATATTTTAGCTGCACTATAAAAATATGGTTTTATAAAAATTTTGTTATAAATTTAAAATTTCTTACTTAACTCGCTTTCATTATTATTGTTATTATAATCATCATCATTGCGATTTATATTTTTAAAACCAGTAGCTTCAAGCAAATTTTTTGGATCTTTTTTCAATTTTTGAAATGATGTTTCTAAGTGTCTATAAACTTCTGCTATATGTTCATAAGCTTTTTCTAATCTAGTTTTAAAATCAGCTGATTGCTCTAAACAATTAACAAGTTGTTCAAATTGCGTTATCTGTTTAGAACTGTGCTTATTGTTAATTTTTATTAAATTCAATTGATTAAATAACAAAGTTAATTTGCCTTTAACTTCAGTGAATTCATTTAGAATTGTTTTTTCTAAATTAAAATAAGCAATTAAAATCGAATCAAAATTTTTATTGTACTTTTGAAATTGATCTAAACTTTTTTCGGCATTATATCGAATATACTTTTTGCTTAAATTAAGCATAACATCCACTTCTTTTTGCAATACAATAATTCGCTTTTGATTTTGCTCAATTTTTTGCGCCACCAGATTTAAATTTTTTATCTCAAACTCTACTTTGCTCAACAACAAATTAAGACAATTAGATAAAAAGTGCTGATTGTTATTCATTTTATTTATTTTTGATTCTTGGCTTTTGATTACACTTCCTGTTTGTTGCTTAGAGCTATTTTTTTTATTTTTCACAATGAAAAATCCTAAAATAAAACTTACCAATCCTAATATTACTGCTGCAACAAAATAATTTTGAGTTGTCAACCAAGCTTGGTTATCTGTTATTGATAAAAGTTCTGGAGCCATAATTTTAAGTTTTTTTTCTGCTTCTGAAGCTTGTTGTATTTGATTTAACTGTTTAGAAATTTTGATCTGCCACTGAAGTAACAGTGGATGATTTGGAAAATGCTCAAAACCGATCGCTATAAAATCTAAAATTAAATTATATTTTTTTAATTCAAATAAATACTCAATATAATCAATATAAAAATTGATACGTAGCGGCGTACAATTTAGCAACGCAATTAAACTATTAGTACTTGCTTCTTGATAATCACCTTTTAGCGCATAGATTTTGGCAATTTGTTGATGAGAAAGCGCAACCAAATCTTGATATTCTTTTAAAATTTCAAAAGCATTATCCAGTTGTTGTTTGCTTACTTTTTTATTTGGCGTATCAATTGTAGA
>CAZYCO010000017.1:15639-16720 GCA_964645885.1 uncultured Gammaproteobacteria bacterium | reverse complement strand
TAAATAAAATAAATGCTTCTGAATAATTTTTATCTAGCATCTGTTGTTTAGCATCATAAAAATTTTGTAAAACAGTTATTGAAATTGTATGTTTTTTACCCTCCTCTAAAATCATTTTAGCTAGCGCTAATTGATTTTGATCAATAGCTTGTTCATAAGCTGGAATATTTTGATCGTTTTCAATTTGAAGCGAAGTTGAAATTAGCTCATTCCTTGCTTCATTTTGTTTAAATTCGTGGGCTAACGTCGTGCCTAAGATAGGTAGCGATGGCTGCGAGAGCTCTTCTAAATTTAAATTAACTAAACTCGTTGTTTGATTTGTATGTTCAGTTTCATTTGCAGCAACAATATAAGTTGAAGTTAATAACAACTGCGCAGTAATAAAATAAGGGCTATAACTTTTAATATCATTTACAAATAAATTATTTTTCTTGACGCTAATTTTTTTAAAGTCGATTACTTTTCCTAGGTGCTTAAGTATTGTTTTTAATTTTTGATCAAATTGTTTAAATACTTCGCTTCTTGCCACATACATCAATTCTTCATTAATTAATTGATAACGCTGATTTTTATATACATTTTGAAAATCGCTAGAATGAATAAATGTTCGGAGATTTAAAATTAATTGATAATACTCTTCTACGCCCTTTTTCTTTTTAGTTAAAAATTCACTGATGAACCAATGTTGAATCGCACAAATAACTTGAGAGTCAGTTTTGTTTTGCGGCCAATCTTGCAGAATTTTCAGTACAAAGAGTGGAAGTTGATAACGCTTAGCAATGGTAGTTATTTTTTTCATTTTTATTTCCCTTTTTAAATTATTTCCTTATCTATGAGCGCCGCAGATAGTAAATACAATTTGAATAAAAATGAATAAAAACTTTATCTATAATTAAAAAAAGTTGTTGAATAAATATTCTGATAGAAAAAAGGAAATTAATGATGGCAAAGATGAAAGCAGCAATTGCTCGTCAATTTGGTGAGCCATTAATTATTGAAGAAATAGATATTCCTCAAATAAATGACAATGAAATTTTGATTAAACTCGAAGCATCAGGGGTTTGTCACACTGATCTTCATG
>CAZYCO010000017.1:12144-15612 GCA_964645885.1 uncultured Gammaproteobacteria bacterium | reverse complement strand
TTAAACCAACTTTGCCTTTCATTCCAGGACATGAAGGTGCAGGTACTGCAATTCAAATTGGTCGTAGCGTTAAAAATATAAAAGAAGGTGAACGTGTTGGTGTGCCATGGCTACATTCAGCATGTGGCTTTTGCGAATATTGCTTAACCGGTTGGGAGACACTTTGCTTATTGCAAAAAAATACCGGTTATTCAGTCAATGGTTGTTATGCTCAATATGTAAAAGCAGATGCTAACTATGTCACACAATTACCTGACAAATTAGATTTCAATGCTGCTGCTTCTATATTGTGTGCCGGTGTGACTGTTTATAAAGGAATTAAAGAAACAGAAACAAAGCCGGGTGAATGGATTGTAATAACTGGAATTGGTGGTTTAGGCCATGCTGCAATTCAATATGCAAAAGCGATGGGGTTATACGTTGCAGCTATTGATATTTATGATGCCCAATTGCAACTTGCGAAAGATGTAGGCGCAGATTTAATTATCAATGCTAAAAATGAAGATGCAGTAGCTCGAATACAAAAAGAAATTGGCGGCGCGCATGGCGTATTAGTAACTGCTGTTAGTTGTGACTCGTTCAAACAAGCAGTTGCGATGTTGCGTCGGCATGGCACCGTATCAATGGTTGGTTTACCTAAAGGTAATTTTGAATTATCTATTTTTGATATGGTACTTAATCGTAAAACCGTCAGAGGTTCAATTGTTGGGACACGTAAAGATTTAGCAGAAAGTTTAGCATTTGCAGCGGCTGGAAAAGTTAAAATTCACTACACCCTGGATCGTTTGGAAAACATCAATCAAATTTTTGAAAAAATGAAAAAAGGAGAAATTATTGGTCGAGTGATCATGCAAGTTTAGTTCATGACGTTTTGTTTTTTATTGCTCTTATAAATTAATCCAGTTATAAAAAATATATTTTTTAATTGAAAAAGACACTAAGGAACAATTCATGAATGTAACATTCTTTGCATCACATTTTTGGTTTCAAATGGGACTTATTTCATTTGCATCCTTATTATTTGCCTGGCTTATAAAGGTGTATGTGAAGAGAACAACTATCAAGCTACATTCTGAACAAGCTTATCCCTACGTTTTAAATTTTCTTTCTCTTTTATTATTTTTTGTAGTTTTAGCCACAATATTAATTGATCACACTTTTTTTGGTTTAAATGAAAAAATATTTTCTTTATCTCAAACTCATTTTGATGAAAATTACAAACCGTTTGTCGCGGCAATTACAGTTTTTGGCAATTATAAAGTAATTTTTTTAGCAGCACTTTTAACATCATTATGGTTTGCATCTAAAAAACAATGGCGAACATTTGTATTTTGGCTTGGAAATTTAATAGTTGGATATGGCATTACTATTGTTTTAAAAAATTTAGTTAAATTTCCGCGCCCGCCAGCAATTGATCCTACAGATGTTGCATCTCTTTATTCTTTTCCAAGTGGCCATATTATTCGAGTGGTATTAATTCTCACCTTCTTCAATATGCTTGTTTCACCATTCATCACCAATCGACAAAAAAATATTAATTTTTTCATAGCAGGTTCAATTATTATTTTAATGTCGCTTTCTAGATTATTTTTGGATGTACACTGGCTCTCAGATGTTATTGGTAGTATTTGCTTAGGTTTAGCCTGTTCCATAACTGCTTTCACTTTATATCAGCGCAAAATAAATCCTGTTTTACCAGTACCAACATTAAGCGTTATTTTCTTCGGCAGTTGGTTATTATCTTGGGCAATATTTTATTTCATTTAATTTTATTTTTAGAGAAGGATCTCGCTCATGAAATTAAAGCTTCTTGGTACTCTCTTTTTATCTCTAATCTTATTACACGCGCCAATCGCTTCTGCTTGTAGCGTGGTATTTTGGAACAATAATAGTCACGCCAAAGTAGTCGCACGCTCTACCGATCTTTATACGTCTGATATGCCTAATTTGTTCATTCTGCCTCGAGGCATTGAACGTAGCGGTGATGACCAAGAAAAATCGCTAAAATGGAAGGCTAAATACGGTAGTGTTGTGATCAATGCCTTTCACAGCGATGCTATTTCTGATGGTATGAATGAAAAAGGATTATCAGCTCATCTTCTTTATTTACATGATACTGAGTATGAAAAACGAGATGATTCTCGTCCCGCTTTATCCAATGCGCGTTGGGCACAATACATGTTAGATAATTTCAAAACAGTCAGTGAAGCAATTGAAGGTTCTAAACAATTTCAAGTTATTTCAGCCAACATTAATGGTAAAAAATGGCCATTACATTTAGCTATAGAAGATGCTAAAGGCGATGCAGCTATCATTGAATTTATTAACGGTAAAATGACAATTTATCATGGTAAGCAATATAAAGTGATGACCAATGAGCCGGCTTACAATATTCAGTTAAGTAACTTGAAGCGTTACAAATTATTTGGTGGCAATTTAGCTATGCCTGGCGATGTTGATCCATTAAGTCGATTTGTGCGTGCCTCTTCTTATTTAAAAACATTGCCTAAACCCAAAAATTATACCGATGCAATTGCTGGCGCATTATCAGTCATTAGAACAACCATGGTTCCTTTTGGTGCTGAAGACACTTCTGGAAATAAAATAGAAGATTCATGGCCGACGTTATGGATTACATTAAGTGATTTAACAAACAAAATTTATTTTTTTCATTCCACTACTTCACCAAATATTATTTGGTTAGATTTTAAAAATTTAAATTTTGATCATAATGCGAAAATATTAACGATTGATCCAACTGCACCTGAATTAATTGGTGAAATATCTAAACATTTAACCGAAACAACGAAGTATTTTTAAGCTAGAGATGGTGGGCACGTCGCGCGTTACACGCGAACCGAAGCCCACCCTACAATTACTTTTCGAGATAACGCTATCATCTATTAACGCTCCACAACATAACCTTCAGGCAATCCATGTTTAGAAAATACAATTTGCCAAAGTTGGATATACCGTGCTCTAAATGAACCCGCGCATAACAACAAGTAATAATTCCACATCCTAAAAAAACGTTGGTCATAACCTTTTTCTAATAAATGCCAGTGTTTATTAAAATTTGAATGCCACGCCATTAATGTTTTATCGTAATAAATGCCAAAATTATGCCAGTCTTCCATCACAAATAAATTTTCAGATGCTTTAGCTATTTGCACAATGGAAGGCAACATACCATTTGGGAAAATATATTTTCTAATCCATGGATCACTAATTTTTTTAGTAACGTTACTACCTATTGTATGCAGTAAAAATAAACCATCATCAGTTAAACAATGATGAACAGTTTGCATATAAGTTTGATAATTTAAATAACCTACATGTTCAAACATACCCAGCGAAACAATACGATCAAATTTTTCATTGGTTTTATTAAGCTCTCGATAATCTTGTAAACGAATGTCCACCGGCAAACCAGCACACATTTTTCTTGCATAATTTGCTTGCTCTCTA
>CAZYCO010000017.1:8395-12122 GCA_964645885.1 uncultured Gammaproteobacteria bacterium | reverse complement strand
CAACAACTTCAACATTAAAATTTTCAGCTAAATATTTTGCAAGCGATCCAAATCCACAACCAATATCAAGTACTCTCATACCTGGCTGTAACATTAATTTTATCGATGTTAATTTTAATTTATCGAGTTGAGCATCATCTAAATTATCTGCATATTTCCAATAGCCGCAGGTGTAATTCATTCTGCTATCCAACATATATTTAAACAGTTGATTATCTAAATCATAATGTTTTCGTCCTACTTCAAATGCGCGTTTTGGTGTTTGCAAATTTATATATTTTAAAAATGCTAATTTGAGTAATAACCAAACATCACCTTTAATTTTTTGTTGTAAATTCGCTTTTAAAATACGCTCAAAAAATTGATCAAGCCGTTCACAATCCCACTCACCTGCCATATAAGATTCACCAAGCCCTAACGAACTGTGTTTAATTACACGTTTATAAAAATTATCGTCATGTATTTTAATGTCGTATGGTTTTATGCCATTAATTTCAACATCTGCAGATTTTAATAATTGATGTATTAGTTCTTTATGATCCAAATTTTCCATAAAAATGAATCTCCTTTTTTTATTTGATCAAGCATCTATTTCAATATAGCTAACTTGACGAAGTGAGATGAATTTCTATACTGAAATATGAAGTAAATAAAATACGTTTATCTTTTCAGGAGGAGCGAAAAATGAATAAAGATATTTTGGAAGGAAAATGGGAACAACTAAAAGGAAAAGTAAAATCCAAATGGGGCAAATTAACTGATGATGACATGCAAAGAATTGCTGGTAATCAAGAAATTTTAAATGGCATTTTGCAAGAGCGATATGGCTATGCAAAAGAAGAAGCTGAAAAAGAAATCAAAGGTTTCTTAGATGAATAATTTTTTAACAATATCAATTTTATCAACAAGGGAGTTGTAATTATGCAATCATCAAATTTTTTTAGTCGTATTACTGTTGGAGTAATTGTTGCAATAGTTGGTGGTCTTCTTTCATTAGCAGCAGTTGCAAATGATTACAGTGAAAAAAAAGAAGATGCCAAACAATATGCTCAAGATAGTTTAATTACCACCAAAGTAGTGAGTAAATTAGCTGCTGAATCCAACTTAACTTCTAAAGATATCATCACCAATACTTATAAAAACGGTGTTCAATTGTGCGGTTTCACTAAAAATGAAACTGAAGAAAAATTAGCTGTTCGTACAGCGCAAACTGTAGATGATGTTAAAACTGTTTATGATGATTTAACACCAATTAGTAGTTTCGCTGATTCAAGAAATGCTAGTTACGCTAATGACACTGCAATCACAACTAAAGTGAAAAGTTCATTACTAACCAATAAGCAAATTCCAGTTAATCAAATTAGCGTGATTACACAACAAGGACATGTGCAATTATGTGGATTTGTGGACAATAACGATATCAAACAAAAAGCTGAACGATTAGCTAAAGATGTCAATGGCGTGAAAGATGTAAAAAATACTTTACGTGTTAAATAATGTTAAATAAAAAATTAAAGCTATATAAAACCTAAAACCTGAAAAAAGATGAGGATTTTTAATCCTCATCTTTTTTTATTTATCAATAAAACGTATTTGAGTTTTCTTTCCCAATGCATGAGCAATTTTTACTAAACTGGTTAATGTAATAGCTGTATTAGATGGATCAAGAATTCTATCCAATGCTGAACGGCTAGTATGCATTTTTTTTGCTAACTGTATTTTAGTTAATTGTTTTTTTTTCATTACTTTTTCAAGCTGAAAAGTAATAACACGTTTTACAGCAACTAATTCTGCTTCATCGAGTAACCCTTCTTCTTCTAAAAAACTATCAAAAGATGTTCCTCTATGTTTGTTACTCATCTCACTCCCCCTCATTTAATTGATATGATTTTTTTCGATTTTTTGCTTTTTCTAATTCAAGTTTTGGTGTCTTTTGTGTTTTTTTAAAAAAGCTATTAACTAAAATCATTCTATTTTCATCTAAGAAAAAAATTATTCTTGCTATTCTTTTACCAGATAAACGTGTTCTTACTTCCCATAAACCATCACCTAAACTATCCACCAATGGCATTCCTACTGGCCATCCGAATTGCACAGTTTTTATATGTTCTCCAATTATTTTTTTATCTTGTTGGGACAAATCTCTTAACCAATTTTTTACCGGCTCAGAACCATTTTCATTTCGATAGAAGTAAAACTCTAATTTCATAAAACCCTGCCATTGTACCAAATATGGTACAAAACTCAAGATTTACTTCTTCACTTGAAATGAACAATCGAAAAATTACATTCTGTCTTTTTCACATATGAGTAAATTACTACTGTAATTATCCATTCACAATCATCCCACCATTTGGATGCAACACTTGTCCTGTCATAAAACTTGAATCATAAGATGATGCAAGAAAAACATAACATGGCGCTATTTCTTCTGGTTGTGCAGCTCTACCCATTGGATATTTTTTACCAAATTCTTCTATTTCTTTTTTAGAAAAACTTGCAGGAATTAATGGTGTCCAAACTGGACCTGGTGCAACTGCATTTACACGTATACCTTTAGAAATAAGTGATTGCGATAACGAACGAGTAAAGGTCACGATTGCACCTTTAGTTGCAGAATAATCAATCAAACGTTTACTTCCTTTATAAGCAGTAACAGAAGTTGTATTGATAATACAATCATCTTTCTTCATGAATGGCAGCGCTGCTTTGGTCAAATAAAAATAGGAAAAAATATTAGTAGCAAAGGTATCAATTATTTGTTCTGCTGAAATTTTTTCTAAGTCATTTTCTGAAAATTGTTCTGCAGCGTTATTCACTAAAATGTTAATTTTTCCGAATTTTTTTATCGTTTTTTCAATTGCACGTTGGCAAAATTTTTCTTTTCTTAAATCCCCTGGAATTAATAAGCATTCTCTACCTTTTTCTTCCACCATACGTTTAGTTTGTTCAGCATCTTGATGTTCATTCAAGTAAATAATCACAACATCCGCACCTTCTTTTGCAAATGCAATGGCAACAGCTCGTCCAATTCCACTATCACCGCCTGAAATCACGGCAACTTTATCTTGCAATCGATTACCACTTTGTACATTTTTATTTTCTGAAAGTGGTTTGGGCTTCATCTCAGCTTGACTACCAGGAAGAGTTTGAGGTTTGGTTTTTTTAGCTTGTTTATTGCTATATTTTTTAAGATCCATTTTTGGCATAGCTACCCCCTATAAAAATTTGTCTTACTTTAAAATTATAGGAGAATTTTTTTGGATAAATTTTAATTCGTTTTTCTTGAGCATCATTACACTGTTATCTAGACTGCACAGGCATTTTATTTTTAAAGGAGTTTAAAATATGCGTTTAATCAAATTATTTTTCATTACATTGGCTGCATTAATTTTTGTTGGTATTGCTGAATCAGCAAAAATTATTTCACCAAATTCATTACAATGGCGCGATCTAGCACGTTATCCTGGTGTGAAAATGGCTGTTTTAATGGGTGATCCTGATGCTCGCGGGCCTTATGCAATACGCTTGAAAATTCCTGCAAATTATACGTTACAACCTTATTCAAATGATTCTGATGAAATGGATACTATTCTTTCAGGTACACTCAATTTCGGTAATGGCGAACAATTTAATAAAGAACAAACTACAGCATTAAAAGCAGGTACATTCATTATAATTCCTGCAGATGCTGCGCATTATGCTTGGACTAAACAAGAAACAATTA
>CAZYCO010000017.1:6751-8385 GCA_964645885.1 uncultured Gammaproteobacteria bacterium | reverse complement strand
GGCGGGCGTGGTCCATGGCGTATGAATCCAGTTCAAAAATAATTCAATTGATGAGCAAGTGGATATATTCCACTTGCTTATTAACTTTCACTCTTCTTATTTATATTAAAAATAATTATCTAACATGCAAAAAACAGATGTAATTATTATTGGTGCTGGCGCTGCTGGATTAATGTGCGCAATAGAAGCAGGTAAACGTAAGCGCAAGGTATTGGTATTTGATCATGCGAATAAACCTGGAAAAAAGATTTTAATGTCAGGTGGTGGGCGTTGTAATTTTACTAATTACTATATTAATCCCGATAATTACATTTCGCATAACCCTCATTTTTGTAAATCAGCGTTAAATCGTTATACCCAATGGCATTTCATAGATTTAGTTAAACAACACAACATTCCATTTCACGAAAAAACTTTAGGACAATTATTTTGTGATAATAAATCACAAGATATTTTATCTATGCTGTTAAATGAATGTGAAAAAGTAGATGCGAGCATTCATTTAAATACCAGTGTCGAACACATCGAAAAACAAAGTAATGATCACTTTAAATTAAAAACCAATCGTGGCGATTTTCATTGTCAATCATTAGTCATAGCAACCGGTGGTTTATCGATTCCAACAATGGGAGCAAGTCCTTTTGGTTATAAAGTTGCAGAACAGTTTGGAATTAAAATTTGGCCTACACGCGCAGGCTTGGTACCACTAACGTTACACGTTGAAGATAAACAAAAATTTGCTGATTTATCAGGTATTGCAGTCGATAGTTTGATAAAAAATGATGAAATAAGTTTTAGAGAAAATATGTTATTCACTCATCGCGGATTAAGTGGACCTGCAATTTTACAAATCTCTTCTTATTGGCAAGCAGGCGAAAAAATCGATATTAATATGCTGCCTGAAATCGATTTATTTGAGCATTTAAAATTAATGCATCAACAACAATCACAAAAACAATTAAAAACAATTTTATTTGAGTTATTGCCTAAACGAATTATCGAAACATTTGTAGCATCAGAATTTTTAGATAAAAAATTGCAAAGTATGTCTTACGCTGATTTAGAACAAATTTCTACTGTTATTCAACAATGGCAATTAAAACCAAATGGTACTGAAGGTTATAGAACGGCAGAAGTAACGCTAGGTGGTGTTGATTGTCATGCTATTTCTTCTAAAACATTCGAAACGAATGATGTCAAAGGTCTATATTTCATTGGTGAAGTCTTAGATGTAACTGGCTGGTTAGGCGGATTTAATTTTCAATGGGCTTGGTCATCTGGTTGGGCATGTGGACAAGTGGTTTAATGTGAATGTAAAAAATTAATAAGGGGTAAATCATGAGTTTAATCAATATTGTTGTCGTTTTAATTGTTGTTGGTTTTTTAATGTGGATTGTTAATTCATACATTCCTATGGCACGTCCTATCAAAGCAATTTTAAATATAGTTGTTCTTGCCGTTGTTATTTTATGGTTGTTATCGGTATTCGGTATTGTCCACGGTATTAATTTTAGATTGCGTTAATCAAATGCGTATTTGGGTTGATGCTGATGCCTGTCCAAAGGTGATCAAAGAAATTTTATTTCGTGCAGCGGTACGCACTAAAACCATTACAACTTTGGTTGCCAATCAAC
>CAZYCO010000017.1:5879-6725 GCA_964645885.1 uncultured Gammaproteobacteria bacterium | reverse complement strand
CAAATCTCCCTTTATTAAAACTGTACAAGTCTTAGGTGGTTTTGATGTCGCAGATCATTATATTGCTGATCATATGGAAAATGGCGATTTGGTGATTACTGCTGATATTCCTCTTGCTGATGCTGTCATCAGTAAAAATGGTATAGCGCTCAATCCACGAGGCGAGTTGTACTCGAAAGAAAATATCAAACAAAAATTATCGATTCGAAATTTTAATGAAGCTGTACGTAATAGCGGTATTGCAACAGGTGGCCCCGCGACATTAAGTCAGCGCGAAATAGCCACATTCGCAAATTGTTTAGATAAAATTTTGAATCATCGTTGATATTCGGTGACTTGATTGCGAGATAAAGATAAATCACTAACAACATTTATTAAATTATGTAGGGTGAGCAAAGCACGAAGTGCGTGCCCACCAAAAGATTGCAAGAAATGGTGGGTACGTCGTTTCACTCCTTTGCCTACCCTACAAAGAACTAATCCTGAGGGTCTACGGAATTATTCTTGTAACAAGTTAAGTTGCTCACTCAAATGATGAACATGCTCTTGCCAATAACGATTGGTATGAAACCACGGAAAATTCATTGGAAAAGCAGGATCTTCCCAACGCTTTGCGAGCCATCCTGCGTAATGAATCATGCGTAATGTCCGTAATGATTCAACTAAAAACAATTCCGCATAATTAAAATCATGAAATTCTTGATAACCTTTTAAAATGGTACTGAGCTGCAACTCAATTTCTTGTGGCTGATTACTTGATAACAACATCCATATATCTTGAATAGCTGGTCCCATCAAACAATCATCTAAATCAACAATATGCGGCCCAGCATTGCTCCATAAAAC
>CAZYCO010000017.1:1682-5863 GCA_964645885.1 uncultured Gammaproteobacteria bacterium | reverse complement strand
AAAACATTTCCAGCGTGGCAATCACCATGTAAACGAATAATGGATAAATTATCTACTTGCTTAAAACGTTGTTCAATTTTTTCAAGTAATGCTTCGACTAGTGAGCAGTAATTAGATTTTAATTCGCTCGGTATAAAATCATGCTGTGTTAAATAATGATAAGGTTCATATCCATAACTTTGAATATCAAGCTGACGTCGATGTTGAAACTTTTTAGTTGCACCAACAGCATGTAAACGACCAATAAATCGTCCCATCCATTCCAAATGCGCTAAGTTATCTAATTCAATGGTGCGACCACCAAAGCAAGGAAATAATGCAAATCTAAATTCTTGATAATGATGAAGTGTGTTTTCATTTTGAATAAGAGGCGCTACAACAGGAATTTCATGTTCAGCTAACTCATGCGCAAATTGATGTTCTTCTAAAATAGCAGCATCACTCCAACGCTGCGGTCTATAGAATTTTGCGATTAAAGCAGGGCTATCTTCCATTCCAACTTGATAGACTCGATTTTCATAACTATTTAAAGCCAACAAACTGCCATCGCAACGAAAACCAATACTTTCAATCGCATCCAAAATTAAACTTGGCTCTAAATTACTATAAGGTGTGTTGTTATTGCTCACGTTGTGTCCTCTTTCATAAATTTCAGCCATTTACAATTTAATTAGCTGTCATAAACTTACGCTGGATTTTTAACCTACACTATTACACATGGAGCGTGTTATGAAAAAATGGATTTTTACTAGTTTGACTATTCTTCTTTTTGCTTTTTCTGCATCAGTTTTTGCAGCGCAATCTGACAATAAATCAGCAGAAGAGCTGATTAAAAATTGGTTCGAAGCGATGAAAAACCAACAAATAGATAAAGCGAGCGAAGTATTAGCGCCTCAATTTGTTTCTATTCATACTGATGGTAAAGTGCGTGATAAGAAACAAGAAATAAAACTCATCAAAAAATTAGAAATGAAAAACTATGAGTTAACAGATTTTAAATTTTCTCAACCAAACAACGATACCATTATCGTTACTTATAAAGATAAAGCTGTAGAAAAAATTGATAACAAAGAAGTTGATAAAAAAGCAGCAGGCAGAATGGCGGTATTACAAAAACAAGATGGCAAATGGTTAATCATTGCATATGCAAATTTAGATCAAATTGGTTAAACAATTTTTTTCACTCTAGGGAGAAACATTATGGCTAACAAATCACAACAGACTCAAAAAAAGAAACTTAAAGAACCACAACTATCATTAAAAGAAAAACGCGCTAAGAAAAAAGCGAAAAAGAACCAATAGTAAACTTTGGTGGGCAAGATGATTTCCGCATCAAATGCGGGGCTGGTTTTGCCCACCGTTAAAAAATATTCTCTATTAAATGAAATCTATTTTTCTAATTTTCGCTGTTATCGTCGGCTCACTGTTATTTCTTTCGCTTTGGGGATTTTATTTTGCGATCAGACCATTAAAAATCACCAGCAACATTACGCCTAAAAATTACGGCATTTCTTACCAAAATATTTCATTCCACACTAAAGATAATTTACTTATTCGTGGCTGGTTTATTCCAACTCAAAACCCAAAAGCCAAAACAATTATTTTGTTACATGGTTATCCAGCAGATAAAGGCAACATTTTTCCTGCAATGTATTTTTTACATAAAAAATTTAATTTGCTGTTATTTGATTTTCGTTACTTTGGTGAAAGCGAAGGCTTTTACTCTACTGCTGGTAAAAATGAAGTATTAGATTTGCTTGCAGCAATTCAATATTTAAATAATCGTGGTATTCATGAAGTTGGTGTTTGGGGATTTTCATTAGGCGGTGCAGTTGCTTTAATGGCTGCCGAACAATCACCTGCAATTAAAGCTATTGTTTTAGAATCACCTTATGCCAGATTGGATTGGATGGCAGAAGAATATTTTAGAATCGCAGTTATACGTTATCCATTAGTACAACTTGTTCGTTTATGGACTTGGTTATTTCTGCAATTTGATATCAAAAATATTTCACCAGCAAATGCAGCAAAAAAACTAAACATCCCTATTTTATTAATTCATTCTGAGCAAGATAACGTTGTTTCATTTCGCCATGGCTTGTTGTTACAGCAAGCGTTACAACCTAATCCACGCGCTCAATTTATTTTTACCAAAGCTAACTTGCATGGTCAATTAATTGAAAACTACCAAACTATCGTTGACGAGTTTTTTTCAAAAAACCTTTAAAAAAGTCAATTTTACCGCATTTTTTGGCAATCTTTTTGCTATGTATTTTTGCGCTCATCAAAAATCATGCCAATTTAATATAGAAAAAAGTTAAAAATTATTTTTTCAAAAACCCTGAATTTATCGATGTGATTTCTTAATTCATAAAACCTTCAGCTTTTGCTCATTTTTACCGTACTAAAATCAAAATGAAGATTAGTTCTAGAAGGAATATTTCTATGAAAGCTACTATTGGGGTAAAGAAACTTAATACGGTATTGGGTGTATTGGCTGCAACTATAATAATGGTGCTTGCAATGACGATGTCTAAAACAGCATTTGCCTGTAGTGAATGTGACGATGATTGGGTAAAAGCAAAACATTCTTGTTATACCCAACGTTGGGTTCCTGGAGCTTATGGTGTGCAAGGACATTATGAAACAATTCCATGTTATGGAAACTATCCAACTGTACAGAAAGATGGTCCATCTCATTGTTATACCAAACACCATAAACACAAATGCAAACATTACGAAGGATATGACAACTATTACCACAGATAATTTTTGATACGCTGCTTTAAATATTGAATTGGGTTTCAGCAATGAAACCCAATTTTTCTTTGTTTAAAATTTTTCAAAATACTTTGTGCAAATTAAACTTAGCGTATTTAAATCTTCACAACTATTCATCGCATCACAAAATGTATTCTTTTCAGGTAATTCCCGCGCATAATATTTTGCAAATTTACGTGCTTGCAAAATCGCGAATTTTTCATTCTTCAATAATTCTGCTAATTGCTGTACGTGTTCTAAGAAGACGGAGCCAATCTCAGAAAATGTTGGTTTAGAAAATGATTGTTGTTTGATTTGCGCAATTAAATTTGCAATTAGCCAAGGTTGACCAACACCAGCACGAGAAATCATCACACCTGCACATCCGGTATCAAACATTTTTTTAAGTGAATCTATACAAGCAATATCACCGTTACCAATTACCGGTATAGAAAGTGCATCAACGAAATATCGAATATCATCATAATGACATGGTGTATCGTATTGTTCAGTCCAATGTCTGCCATGCACGATTAAAAAATCTGCACCGGCATCCGTTACAGCTTTAGCTATCTCAGCATTAAATTTTTCAGTGCTGTTACCATCTACTCTAATTTTAATTGACACAGGCACATCGGTATTATTTTTTATTGCTGTAATTAATTTAAAAATAGTTTGTGGTTGACTTAATAAACTTGAACCTACACCTTTTGTTCTAATTTTCTTTTTAGGGCAACCACAATTTAAATCAATTAAATCAGCACCATAATCGGTTACTATTTTTGTTGCTTGCGCTAATTCAATTGGATCATGACCTGATAATTGAAAACAAACCGGACCTTCTTTGGGGTCTTTTGCGACATAGCGTCGTTGAGAATAAATTGATTTATGAATTAATGTTTTGCATGAAATCATTTCAGTACAAGAAAAAGCCGGTTTACTATAACGCCAAGTTAATGCTCTAAAAGGCGCGCAGCTCACTCCTGCAAGTGGTCCTTGAATAATATTAATTGGAAATGTTTTATCTTTAAGTGTTAATGCTTTAAGCAATGTGGAATCTCTATATGATTAAAATCACAAAAAATATCGTATTAAATGAATCAGAGTTAAAAATTAGTTTTACTCGCTCATCAGGGCCAGGTGGACAAAATGTTAATAAAGTCGCTAGCGCTGCACAATTACGTTTTAATATTTTACTTTCATCCTCTCTTTCTGAAGAAGTTAAAAACCGTTTACTTGCATTAATACATCACAAAATTACGCAAGAAGGCGAATTCATTATTAAAGCAGATCGTTATCGTACCCAAGAACGAAACAAACATGATGCAATTGAACGATTAATAACTTTAATTCGCAAAGCTGCAACTCCTATTAAAAAAAGAAAAAAACTGACGCTCTCTTTCTAAATACGCGTAATTCTT
>CAZYCO010000017.1:1379-1672 GCA_964645885.1 uncultured Gammaproteobacteria bacterium | reverse complement strand
TAAAAAAAGAAAAAAAACAAAACCAACAAAAGCTTCGATTGAACGCCGCTTAGAAAAGAAAAAAGTTCACGCAAAAACTAAAAAATTACGCCAAAAACCTAGTTTTTAGCTTGCTAAGAAAACATTAAGCTATCTCGATTACACTCATCTTTTTACATAATTAAAGAGATAAGTGTCATGCCAGCCATATTTGATTTATTAGATGAAAATTTATTTCACACTGATTCACCAGAACATAAAACTGCTCAATTTTTAAATGAAGGTTTAAAAATTATTAATAACTATTTCAATAT
>CAZYCO010000017.1:0-1369 GCA_964645885.1 uncultured Gammaproteobacteria bacterium | reverse complement strand
CAGCGATTCAAGTTGGAAAAGCTGCTGAAAAAACTAAAAGCTCTCTTGAAACACAAAAACAATATTCTTTAGATCAAATGGCTGCAGCGAAAATTAAAAAAGAATATTTAGACTCTCGCACGCCTCTTATAAATAGATGTAACGCTATGCATCTCTATATCACTAATCAACAAATGCCAATTGATTTACCAGTTAATAGTCGTTTTGCTTTTTTTGCAGCAAAAGATTTAGTTGCTGTTGCAGATATGTTGAATATCGTTTTAGAACGTATACAAATCGAAATGACACAATTAAAAACAGAAACTGAAAAACAAATATTAGCTGAAAAACTAAAAGAATTAGCTCAAACACGAGAAGAAATCAGCGCGTGCATGAGAAAACAACTTGAAACTTTTGATCAAAATTCAGCCGCGCAAAGAAATACTGATGTAGATCTAAGTTTTATGGAATTAGCAAAACCAGAAAATGTTAAACATAACATCGTTTATTTTCATGGCGTCTCAGATGATTATTCATTATCAGATAAAACACTCACCGAACATCCAATGCGTGAGACATTTGATGTTGCCAATCATGCAGTTTTTAAACCCAATGAAGTATTTTGTATTCAATATATTTCTAACTATGGAACGGATGATGACAAACAATGGTTACAACGTACTAACAGAAATTTAGAGCAATATAAAACTTGGTATGATTTATATGTTGATGCTGTACATCAATTAATAAGCTGTTTACCTAATCGAAATTCAAATAGTTACGTTGGTGCAATAGCTGATGCTGGAGAATTTGCCTACCAATATATTCAACCACTTGTAAAAACTGTCTATGACACAATTTGTGATTGGGGAAAAATAGCTGCTAGTTATACTGGTATGAATAAAGTAATAACCGAATTAGAACGCAATTTTTTCAGCAATTTTGAGCTACCTCAATTTATTGAGCAAATGCAGCAAAAAGTAACTGTTGCAGTAAATTTAGCAGCTGCGCCATTAACTTATCCCGAAAAAGTTGAAACTCCTCAAGTTACTATCAAAATAGAAGAACCATTTGTAGTAATTCCAAATGAAGAAGAGATAGAAGCAGAGAAGAAATTTCAGAAATTTAAAAATTTTTTTGACGGCTTTGATTTATTATTAAATGGCTATCTTAATCACATACAACAAGCAAGTTATTGTAATGCTTTTAATAAATCAAAAGACGGTATTGATTTCATTAAGAATTTTTTTGGCAGAAAACATAGTGAACATAGAAAAATAATTAATAACATCAAAACTAAAGTTGATTCATACAAAAGCTCATTTCAAGACATAAAAAATTTTAATGCAAAATTCAAAAAGACACGTGAAGTTTTAAAACCTTAAAAATT
>CAZYCO010000016.1:35846-36923 GCA_964645885.1 uncultured Gammaproteobacteria bacterium | reverse complement strand
AACTCAAAATAAAGTACTACTCACCTTTCACAAAAAATTAAAAAAATGGTTACAACTTGGCGGTCATATTGAACATGAAACAGATGTGACCCTAGCTGCGTTACGAGAAGCGCACGAAGAATCTGGCTTTAAAGATATAAAATTACTATCTGATAAAATTTTCCATGTTGATGTGCATGAAATTCCAGAACGTAAAAATGAACCAGCGCACTATCATTTTGATATTTGCTTTTTATTTCAAACTTCAGAACAACAATTTCAAATTAGTGATGAGTCATTAGAATTACGCTGGTTTGATAAAAACGAAATAACTCATTTTTCATTTGATTCAGCAGTACAAAATATGTTGGATAAATGGATATTGTTGTCATCCCTGTGCAGACAGGAATCCAGTTGAAAATTAGGAGAACATAACAATGCCTTCATTCGATGTTGTATCCAAAATAGATCACCATGAAGTAGCGAATGCAGTTGATCAAGCAAATCGTGAAATTGCTAATCGATTCGATTTCAAAGATTCAGATGCAACATTCGAGGTAAAAGAAAATACCATTACTTTAACTGCACCAAATGATTTTCAACTTAAACAAATGCACGATATTTTGACTACCAGATGGACCAAACGCCAACTTGATTTAAAAGCGCTACATTTTAAAGACAATATTGAAAAAAATTTGCATCAAGCTAAACAAACTGCCGATATTAAAGAAGGTATCGATAAAGATATCGCGAAAAAAATTACAACTTTTGTAAAAAATTCTAAAGTAAAAGTACAAGCGCAAATTCAAGGTGATCACGTTCGTATTACTGGAAAAAATCGTGATGATTTACAACAAATGATTGCCATGCTTAGAAAAGAAGATTTTGGTTTACCGCTGCAGTTTGAGAATTTTAGGGATTAATAATCCAAATAAAAATCCTAGCACAACTGATTTAATAAAAATAACACAAATTAAATTATCTAATTTGCAGGTAAAAAAAGGATGTCCCTAATAAAGTTTTAAGTTTTTATTTTTATAATTAGCTTAAATATTAAATTTGAGCTATTTAACATGAAAGAATTATTAACTTGTCCGT
>CAZYCO010000016.1:35540-35783 GCA_964645885.1 uncultured Gammaproteobacteria bacterium | reverse complement strand
GAAAATTTTATTTCCTATATCTATTGGTACAAGTCCATCTAATGAAGACCAGGTAGCGCTATCTGACGCAGATCATTATCTTAGCCAAAAAATAGCTTCCGATTTAAAAAACAAAATTCAATTTTTGGATCCTAAATTTTCATTAAATTACAAAAGTCTATTACTTAAAAAATTTCATCAAGCTTGGATGCAAGCAAGAGAAAAATCAGAATTTATCAAAAAATTATTAGATTATTTTTTAAC
>CAZYCO010000016.1:31660-35494 GCA_964645885.1 uncultured Gammaproteobacteria bacterium | reverse complement strand
CTTATATAGGTGAAAAGACGATTGGAAATTTTTTTGCTAGATATAATTATGCTCTATTTTATTCAACTGTTATAACGAATCCAAATATAGTAGGCCAAACGAATTTAGAGCAGCTTATTATTCATGAAATTGCTATTCATGGTGGGTTTACTAACATTTTTACTTATGCTTATCTGCAACAAAATGGTGTGAGCGAAGCTGATATTCCACAAAATATTCTTAATTTATATAAAGTTACAAAGCATGATCCAGCAGCACCTTATCCACCTTATGATGATAAAGCTAAAGCAAAAGTAAAAGATGGATTAGAAAAGGGTAAAATAAAAATAAAGAGATTAACACGAGCGCTTAAATTAAGTGCTGAACAAAGAACTCCAGCACAAATTGATTTGGTAAATCAATTTTGTAATAGTTTAGATTCTTCTTTTAAAACATCTCAAATTATCTCGATTGAGCAATTTACACAGTTAGCAAAACAATATCCGGAAATTACTTCTATTGGCGCAGTTGTTAATATTGAATCTGCAAACATTCAACTTTATGAAAACACATTAAACTTTAAAATAAGCAATATTCAGGTGTTAGGTATTCATCATTTTTACAATACTAACCGTCAGCATGACGTTATTTTAGAAATGGATATACTTGCTAATCTTGAAGAAAAAGCATTACTAAATATTGAATCTATCAATCATTGTTTATCAGGCTTCATGACAGAAGAACATCCTTATTATTATTCAGAAGTAATGGCTTACTTATACGAAAATAATTCAGAAGCTATTCTTCACTTTTTATTTCCAGAATTAACACAATATATTGAAGCTGAAGTAGAGCATCGATTGGAGCAACATGATCAAGATACTTTTTATCCTGATTATTTACCTGAAACTGATTTGAATTTTTCATCTATTTAAAAAACCGCGTAAAAAATCAATTTAATACAAGTATACTTTAACTAAATTGACGTTTTAATTAGAATTTTGGAATTTCGGTTGCAAAAATAACTAAAATCTTAAAATTGGGTGGGCACGAAATTTTGGATTTCATGCCCACCACAAAATTATCTTTTAAAGCAACTTATTATTTTTTGGTAAACATTTTATTCAATTCTTCTTCTGCATGTTGATGCAAAATATCTTTAAACATGCCAGCTTCGTCATGAAAAACATATTTACCTATTCGTTTATCTAATTCACATTTTGGTAAAAATGAATCAATCAAATCGCGTTTAATATCTAATGTTGCCATTTGTTTAGGTAACATTTCGATACAATAAACTGAATTATCATTCGCATGATGATTGTTAATTTCTTGCTCGAATAAACTGCAGAAATATTGATGTTCTAAAAGTCTATCTCGTGGAGCGTGTACTACCGGTATTAACGCCCTACTTAGAGTTAAATCCAATTTATATGTTTCTTTCCATGACATCATTATTTCATGCAAGCTTTGCAATTGGGCTTTGGCTGCTACTTCTGCCAAAATTTTTAATTGTTCTGACATAGATTGAATATATTTTTCAATATATTGCTGTAACGCCAAATGTTGCACGCCACTATTTAAATGAAAGTGCTTCAATAATAGAACAGTTTGATTAACGATATGCTGATATTGCTGCTTCATTTTGTCATCTATAGTCATTAATTTTTTTTGAATTAATAACAGTTTGTTAAAAAGAGCGAATAACTCAGCATCAAGTAAGATTGGTGCTTTTCGTTCAATCATTTCACTGAAACGCGTAATAAGTAACACAACAATATGCGAGATTTGTTTCGCGCGTAAATAACTTAGTTCGACCATACCAGCAGTTTTTGCACGAGTGAGTTCTTCAAAATCATTATTTTGTTTTTGCCATAATGATAATTCACCACCAAAAAATACAATCACATGTTGAATAGGTTCCAACATTGCACTGCTACTTTTAGTATGTTGCGTTAAAAATTGTTGATTGACTTCAAGTAATAATTGATCGAGTGATGTAGAAGTTTGCGATTTGGCAAAGAAATGAGAATGCGGACAGGATGAATAATTTATTTTTGTAGTTTGTTTAGCCGGTAAAAAGACAGCTCCGATAAAGACCACTCCGTTGTTGCGCTACTCCTTGTTGTTCTTGATGATGTTTTGCTTGTGCGATTGTTTCTAAAATCAGTTGCGATTTCATAATACGGTCTCCTCTTATGTTTAAAAGTTAAAAAGCGATTTGATTGTACATAAGAGAGCTTAAGAAAAAATTACTCGCCCCATCTTGGCAATAATTGATGTTCAATTTTTAAATGATCCAAAATTCGAGCGACGATGAAATCGATTAAATCATCAATTGATTTTGGTTTGTGATAAAAACCTGGACTTGCTGGGATGATACTCACCCCCATACGCGCGAGTTTAAGCATATTTTCTAAATGAATTTCAGAATATGGCGCTTCACGTGGCACTATAATTAGTGGCTTTCGCTCTTTAATCATTACATCGGCAGCGCGCTCTAATAAATTATTACTGCTACCTTGCGCAACTGCAGATAAACAACCACTACTACATGGGCAAATAATCATCGCATCAGCTGCATTTGAGCCACTTGCGATTGGCGCAGCCCATTGTTGATGTCCCAGCACTTTTAATTGTTGATCGTTAACAGAAAATTTCTTTTCTAAAAAAGTTTGTAGATTTTCAGGTTGAGCAGGCAAATTTAATTCGGTTTCCATTGCAGCCACCACTTGTGCTGCCTGTGACATAACAAGAAAAACTTTTATTTTTGCTTTTAATAAGCATTCGAGTAAACGAATACCATATTGCAAACCCGATGCTCCGGTTAATCCAAGTGTGATTGTTTTAATTTGAGCATTCATGGCGATAAAAACACCATATAAGCAAGAATGTGAACTGCGACATAAGCAAATGTCACGAAAAGACCAGCAAATAATGAAGAATTAATTGCGTTTCTGAAAATATGCGCTGCAATAATAAATGCCCAGACATTCAATCCAATAATTAAACACAGCACGACTAAGCTAAATGAAACAACTAATAAATGTTCTTCATCTGGTCTTAAAATATAAAAATGGAATAACAATAATGGATAGACCAAAACATTAATTACCGTACCAGTACCAATTAATGCCGAAGTCGTTTGAATAAAGCGTTCGCCTAAATGTTTTATTTTTAAAACACACCAATTGAAAACCATAGTTAACGCTAACATTAAAAATGTTTGCGAAGCCGCTTCTATAAATGTTTGTTGAAACATCAATTGGCTAATACTGATAGTAGAACTAACGATGATTAATAAAACAAAAAAAACAATAGAATAAGGTAAATCTTGCGGGCCTTTACGTAAGCAACATATGTCCCAAAGCAGTTTGATAATCGCGAGCATAAATTCTCAATTAATTAAAAAACCAATCCAAATAAGTATATATCACTCTCTTAACGAGCAAATCCACTAGATGGTAAGGAATAGCCAGTTAGTAACATACCTTTACCAGCAAGCTCTACTAAAAGAAGTTTGAATACGATAAAAAGTACAGCGTAGCCGAACGCAATAAATAATCCTTTTGAAAAAGATGTATTGAGTGCGCGGCTAAAAATGTGCGCAGCAATTGCAAACGTCCAACCTAAAAAAACCAAGCTAACTAAGAAGAGAAATATTATGATTAAATAAGAGAAATTAGTTTGCACAGACGGATGCAAATAAGTTAATAGGATAAGAGTAAGCGGTAATGCAATAACATTGAGTACAACAGATGCACCCAATAATGCAGATGCAGTTTGGATAAAACGATCATCCAATTTTTGATTTTTTATTACCAGGCAAAGGAATGACAGTGTATATATAACGCT
>CAZYCO010000016.1:31335-31616 GCA_964645885.1 uncultured Gammaproteobacteria bacterium | reverse complement strand
AATAGCTAAAACAGTAACATCTTTAGGTAAATTTTCTGGTCCTTTTCTTAATAAGCAAATATCCCAGAAGGTTTTTACTAAGGATTTTAAAGTATCAAATAGCATAAATTCCTACTTAAATTGGTGTATAAAAAAGCACCGGCTATATCTAAGAAAGCCGGATAATACATGGAATTTCTATCTAGTCCTACTGTATAGTTGCGCCTTTTTTATGACATAGAGGGAATAGCAAAATGGCTATAAAAAATGCTTTTTATGCTCAATCTGGAGGCGTCACTGCT
>CAZYCO010000016.1:28812-31318 GCA_964645885.1 uncultured Gammaproteobacteria bacterium | reverse complement strand
TATTAATGCTTCCGCTTGCGGTGTAATTCAAACTGCTAGAAAACATCGAGATAAAATAGGACATGTTTATGCTGGCCATAATGGCATCATTGGCGCATTACTCGAAGAATTAATTGATACTAATCTTGAATCAGATGCTGATATTGAAGCACTTCGTTACACCCCTGCTGGCGCCTTTGGTTCTTGCCGCTACAAATTAAAAAGTCTCGAACAAAACCAAGCTGAATATCAACGTTTACTAGAAGTATTTAAAGCACACGACATTGGTTATTTCTTTTATAACGGTGGTGGTGATTCACAAGATACTGCAAATAAAGTTGCGCAACTTGCAGAAACTATGAACTACCCTCTTACCTGCATTGGTATTCCAAAAACTGTAGACAATGATTTACCTATTACTGATAACTGTCCTGGATTTGGTTCAGTTGCGAAATATGTTGCGGTTTCGATTGAAGAAGCTGGATTAGACGTCGCATCAATGGCGGAATCTTCAACCAAAGTATTTATTATGGAAGTCATGGGACGCCATACAGGTTGGATTGCAGCAGCAGGAAGTTTAGCTGCTCGTAATGAAGGCCAAGCACCACATATAATCTTATTACCTGAAATTACTTTCGATGAAGAAAAATTTTTAGCGAAAGTAACAGATGCCGTTACACGTTACGGTTATTGCGCAATTGTCGTATCTGAAGGCGTTAAAAATGCTGAAGGTAAATTTTTATCTGATGCGGGATTAAAAGATGCATTTGGTCATACTCAATTAGGTGGTGTAGCGCCAGTAATTGCACAATTAATTAAATCCAAATTAGGCTACAAATATCATTGGGCTGTTGCTGATTATCTTCAGCGCGCAGCACGTCATATCGCATCAAAAGTAGATGTTGAACAAGCATATGCTGTTGGCCAAGCTGCTGTTGAATTTGCATTAGCAGGTAAAAATGCTGTTATGCCAACAATAGTGCGTGAAAGTGAATCACCTTATCGTTGGTCTATTGGTGAAGCATTATTATGTGACGTTGCAAATATCGAAAAACATTTACCAAAAGAATTTATTAGTAGCGATGGTTTTGGTATTTCTGATGCCGGTAAACGTTACTTGTTACCATTAATTCAAGGTGAAGATTATCCGCCTTATGAGAATGGTTTGCCGCGTTACGTTAGACTTAAAAATCAGTTAGTTGCAAAAAAATTAGCACCATTTTCACTTAAATAAATATCGGGTGGGTACGTACTTTGTGCTCTGCCCACTTTATAAAACTACCATTAAAATAAGAGGTCACTGTTCTTTATGAAAACCGTTAATGAAATGTATGGATATATCTATCAAAAACTAAAACCAGAGGCATCTGAAAATCCAAAAGATGAATTTGGATCCTTTTTAAAAGCTGTGCAGAACGGTAATGAAAAAAAAATTGAAGAAAAATTAGAAATAAATCGTTCATTGCTGAATAAAAAAGATAAAGATAACCATTCGGCAATTTATCACACTATCGAAGCTGATGATTTAACTACAACTTTGTTTTTATTATTAAAAGGCGCATCTATAGAAACTGAAAAAAAAGTAGAAGAAATTAATAACGAAAATAATCAAACCAAACAAACTATAAAAAAAATAACATTGCTTGAAGACGAATCTTTAGAAAAATCTGAAGAAATGAAAACATTATTATTAACATTCCCAACACGTAAAAAAAATATTGATACGCTTCGTCATCTTGAAAAACAAATTAGTGAAATCACACATGCCATTGCACAACATACAACCTGTTCAATTCAAGCTTTAACTCGATGGCAAAGTTTTTTGACTACCTATACTGCTGTTCTTACTGCTGGAAGCTTCTATCTTAGATTTTATGGCGAAGGTGGGGTGTTAGCTGCTCTTACTGTTTTATATGGCGCGATAAATTATGGTTTTCATATACAAAGTAAAACTCAGCCTCAGTATTTCGAAGATGTACGCCAACAAATGCTGACATTGGTTACAGAATTAAAACCTCTTTTTGCAAATCAACAAAACAATAATAACAACAATCAAAATAATGATTTTTCAATAGAAGAATTGGAAAATAAATTACAAGATCCTAATTTATTTTTAACGATTACCGATGCATTAAATGGTTTAAGAATTATTTTTAGCGCGCTCAGAAATAAGCTTGAAAATGAAGTTGCTATCGAACTTGAACATACCAATGCTATTTCAGATAAATTTTCAAACTTTGATTTATTCAAAAATAATTCTTTAGTTCAACCATCTTTTTTTGAAGAAAGTTGTTCAACATTTTGGTCAAAGCTTCCAAGTATTTCATCCATACCTTCATTTTTTAAAAATTTTGGAAAAACTCCTTTAGACCAAACGACTGAGTTAACTGAAGTTGTAGTCACAACTCCAACTTCTCCTTCGCCCACTGCGACAGTGCAATCTAACTAATCAATTAAACCCGCATTCACTTCAGAATGCGGGTCTTATATTTAAATTACACGCCTTATTTATCGTCACAACTAAAAA
>CAZYCO010000016.1:23016-28714 GCA_964645885.1 uncultured Gammaproteobacteria bacterium | reverse complement strand
CGCGACTATCCAATCAATTGGGGTGTAGCCAAGCGGTAAGGCACAAGGTTTTGATCCTTGCATACCTAGGTTCGAATCCTAGCACCCCAGCCAACAATCACTAAAATAAATCGTTCACCTATAACTAGAAGGATTTTTTTGTATGCCAAAAATGATGTTGTTTAGTGGCAATGCAAATATCGCTCTTGCGGAAAAAATTGCTAATAACTTAGATATTCCGCTTGGACGCGCAACTGTAAGTCGTTTTAGTGATGATGAAACAATGGTCGAAATTCTTGAAAATGTGCGCGGCCATGACGTTTTTATTATTCAACCGACCGGCTCACCAGCAAATGAAAATCTAATGGAACTCGTCATCATGGCTGATGCCTTAAGACGCGCTTCAGCAACTCGTATTACTGCCGTTGTTCCTTATTTTGGCTACGCAAGACAAGATCGCCGTGTTCGTTCAGCTCGCGTTCCAATCACAGCAAAAGTCGTGGCAGACATGATGGAATCTGTAGGTATAAATCGCTTGTTAACAGTTGATTTACATGCGGATCAAATTCAAGGCTTCTTTTACGTACCAGTCGATAATATTTATGGCGCTTCTGCCATGATTGACGATATTCAGGCTAAAAATTATAAAAATCTTTTAGTTGTATCACCTGATGTAGGTGGTGTTGTTCGAGCTCGTGCAGTAGCAAAACTTTTAAATGACTCAGAACTCGCAATCATTGATAAACGTCGCCCTTCTCCTAATCAAGCTCAAGTTATGCACGTAATTGGCGATGTCAAAGACCGTACATGCGTATTAGTTGATGATATTGTTGATACTGGTGGAACATTATGCGCAGCGGCAAAAGTTTTAAAAGAAAATGGTGCACTTAAAGTTGTAGCTTATTGCACTCACCCTGTCCTCTCTGGCGCTGCTATTCAAAACATTGAAAATTCCGCATTAGATGAAATGGTCGTGACCGATACCATCCCACTCCGACCTGAAGCGCTTGCTTGTAAGAAAATTCGTCAAATTAGTTTAAGTGCGATGTTAGCTCATACCATTCGCCGTATTCACGACGAAGAATCCATCCGTTCATTATTTCAAGAATAATTTTATTTCAATTTAAGTGGGCTTGATGCAAAGCATCTTGCCCACCTAGCAACTTCACAACTTCTTATTGATTTACTGTTGTGTTTTGGTTAACAGCAGTTGCTGCTGCTCTAGGTGCAGCAGGTGTGACTTGATTTGCAGAACTTGGTGCTGGTGCAACTGGTGCAGTTTGTATTGTTGTATTTTGATTGTTGTTATTTTGCTGCTCAGTTGGATTAGCTGATTTCAAGGCATTAGGAGCTAGTAGCATGATTGGTGCTACAGGCTGAGGCTGAAGAGTAGTAGATGGTGCAGTTGTTACCCCTTGTTCTACTTTTGATGGTTGCTGAGCATTTTTGCCATTAACAAGTAAATTTCCATCTTTTAATTCGATGTTCATTTGATAACTACCATTACTTTCAATTAATGAGCCGGCGTTTATCAATTGTAGTAATTGTTGCTTAGTGTTTTGTTCTGCTAATTGCTCAATTTCTTGATCTGTCTTTTCAACAAGAGAAACTTGAGGTAATGGTTGTGGAACATCGACGCTTGCAGTTGGTTGTGCTGCAGCAGCTTTTTGAGTTGCACGTTGATGTTCTAAGTATTGCTCATTGATTGAAGTAAATACTTTTTCAGTTAAAGCAATTGGAATTTTTACTTCAAAATTAAGTTTTAATTTTTTAAGAAAATCTAATCCTTGTGCGCCAGGTATATTTGTTGCCAAATTTGCAGCAGGATTTTGATTTGCATTAAATGCAGCCTGACTTCTTGCCGCTACTGGACCTTCTGGAGTGAGTAAATCAAATGATAATTCTAACTCTGCACCTTTGGTAAAAAATTGCGCGAAACTAGAAACGCCTGCTAACGCCAAATAATTACGTTCTTTTTCAGACGTGGTTGCTTTTAACGCAGTTAACTGACGAATAAATTGATCTGCAACCGCAGGATCAATGTGTTTAAACACAACAATATAACGACCAGGACCATATGATTTCTCATCTAAAGTCGCTTTATCTACTTCGATAATTTGAGTGACATCGTATTTATTATCTTTTAGCACCGATTGATTAAATAATTTGCCATTAGTTAATTCAAAAATAGTTTTTTGATTTTCTTGAATCACAGCATGAGGCACTTTAATGGTCTCATTCATAATTCCAAGATGCGGGGTGATATGAAATATCTCACCTTCACCTTGATAACTTGCTTCAACGGTTTCAACATTGAGAGCCATACCATTACCTGCAATGCCTAATCCATTTAAGACATAAGCACCATCAGTAAATTTATCTTTTAAATTAAATTGCCAATTTCCTTTTAATTCAGAGAAATGAACTGAATTACCTGTGTTTTTTTGTTGGATATTCAACGAGCCTGTAGTTAGAGCAATTTTAATGTCATTATCAAAACCAATTTTTGCGGTACCAGATACAATTGGAAATGTACCTGTTAATGAATTCATTAACACTTTTTGTGATTCTGGTGATATTGCAGCATTAAAAATTAAAGCTGCTTTTTCTAAACTTACGAAATGAGTTTGTGGCACTTGGCTCTTAAAAACCAATGGACCGTGAAAAATTGTCGTTGTGCCATTCAATATAATATTTTGAATTTGTGGGTCTAAAGGTTGTTCTGTAAGTTGACTAATAACGCGATGAATTTGAGAAGAATTTACTTGAACAGTAAAGTTAACATCTGATTTAAACCAACCTCTTTTATAAGATTGAATCGCAATTTTGACATCTGCATTTGGACTTATAGTTTGAACAAACTTTTTAATATGTTTTTCTGCCATCATACCGAAAAAAAATGGCGCAGAAAAAATCGCCAATAAAATAACAGATAATAAAATGATGAGAGGCGATTTACGCATAATGATCTTCCCCTTAGAAAAAAATCCCTTTTAAATAAATGAAATGAAAGTAGTTAAGAATATTTTGATAATTATGCCGCGGCAATATACTGGAAGCCTGTATAACTAAGCAAGTATTCAAATTTTATGAAACTATTACTCAAACGTTTAGGCGCATTAGTGTATGACACTATCATTGTATTTTTATTATTGTTACTAGTTACTATATTTGCTGTTGCATTATTTCCAACACATACACTTCACACTAATTTTTTATTTCGCTTCACTCTGATATTCGTTTGGTTCTTACTTATTACTATTTGTTGGCTATCTCAAGCACAAACTTTAGGTATGCGTACTTGGAATTTAAAAATTGAAACACTAGATGGCCAACCTATTCATTTTAAACACTGCTTCATTCGATTCATTTTTGCTATGCCATCGTTATTATTTTTTGGTGTTGGTTTATTTTGGTTATTGTTTGATAAAGACCAATTAGCTCTACATGATCGTTTTTCAAAGACGAGAATTATTGGCAATAAATAAGATTGATCGAGGAAGAAAATTTCCGCAAACTGTAAAAATGTTTGAGTTTTCAAACATAATTTTGTTTCTAAAACATCATTAACATCGTTTTGAAATAAAATTTTTCTTGGGACATTTAATTTAACTTTACTCACACGAAAATTTTTAGATAAAACTTGCTTGTCTAAAAATTTCTTGCATTTCTAATACAGCCCCCATAGACTGATAATAAGAATACTAATAAAAATGGGTGCTTTAGATCATAGAGATAAGGGTTTACCCCTACTGTATGATTGTGAAGAAAGCGCGTGTGCCACTTCAACTGTTGAGGAAAACAAATATGGCATATGAATTACCACCACTTCCTTATGCTCTTGATGCGCTAGCACCAGCTATATCAAAAGAAACTCTGGAATATCATTACGGTAAACATCATTTAGCGTACGTTAACAATTTAAATAAACTTGTTGCTGATAATCCTGAATTTCAAAATCTTTCTTTAGAAGATGTAATTCGTAAATCTTCTGGCCCTATTTTTAATAATGCAGCACAAATTTGGAACCATACCTTCTATTGGCACAGCCTTACACCTAGTAGTAAAGGTATGCCTAGTGGCCCGTTACTTGATGCCATTAATCAATGTTTCGGTTCGTTTGAACAATTCAAAGAAAAGTTTACTCAATCTGCCATTAGTTTATTTGGCTCTGGATGGACTTGGTTGGTTAAAAATTCCAACGGCTCATTAGAAATCGTAAATACTGGTAATGCTGGCACGCCTCTTACAGAAGAAAATAAAACAGCATTGTTTACCTGCGACGTTTGGGAACACGCTTACTACATCGATGTTCGTAACCAACGTCCTAAATACGTTGAGAATTTTTGGCAATTAGTAAATTGGGATTTTGCAGCAAAGAATTTTGCTTAAAACAAACGGTGGGTAAAGCAAAAACCCTTTACTCACCTTATAAAACAATCCTAATTACTTGAAACAGATTTTTTGGAGATAAGATGTATGTCGCTTTCATTAATGACAACATACAACCCGTTACCAGTTGCTTTTAGCCACGGTGAAGGCGCATGGCTTTGGGACACTGAAGGTAAAAAATATCTAGATGCAATGACTGGTATTGCTGTTTGTAGCCTTGGTCATCGTCATCCTAAAGTAACTGAAACTATTATTGATCAAGCAGCTAAACTTCTACACACATCCAATCTTTTCCAAATTCCATATCAACAACAATTAGCTGAACAACTTACAAAAATCTCCGGTATGGAAAAAGTATTTTTTTGCAACTCGGGTGCTGAAGCAAATGAAGCAGCACTCAAATTAGTACGTCTTTATGGCCATAGTAAAAATATTGAAGAACCAGAAGTCATTGTTACTGAAGGTGCGTTTCATGGCCGCACATTAGGTACGCTTTCAGCATCCGGTAGCCGCAAAGTACAAGCAGGTTTTGAACCATTAGTACGTGGTTTTGTGCGCGCGCCATATAACGATATTCAAACTATAGAAACGATAGCCAAAAATAGTAAAACCCATGGTAAGCAAGGAATTGTCGCTATTATGGTGGAACCTATTCAAGGTGAAGGTGGTATTCAAGTGCCACAAGAAAATTATCTCAACGAATTGCGTCGTATTTGTGATGCTAATGATTGGTTATTAATTTTAGATGAAGTTCAAACAGGGGTCGGTCGAACTGGCTCATTTTATGCATATCAACAGCACAATATTCTTCCGGATGTAGTCACCAGTGCAAAAGGCTTAGGGAATGGTATTCCTATTGGAGCTTGTTTAGCGCGCGGAAAAGCAGCTGAATTATTTCAACCTGGTACGCACGGCTCTACCTTTGGCGGTAACCCATTTGCATGTCGAGTTGGTTTAACTGTTGTTAAAGCAGTACAAGATGAAAAACTAGCTGAAAATGCTGAAATTCAAGGCAAAAAAATTATTGAACAATTAAAAGACAAACTGCACAACCAAACTGGTGTAGTAGAAATACGCGGCAAAGGCCTTTTAATTGGTGTGGAACTCGATAGACCATGCAGAGACATCTTACATATAGGCTTAAAAAAAGGCATTTTGATGAATGTCACTGCAGATAAAGTTATCAGACTATTACCGCCGCTCATTATTAATAATGAAGAAGTAGCATTTTTAACAGATAAAATCGCTGAATGCATCGCAGAATTTATACAATAAATTCAAGCTTTTAAGCGGCACAAGAATTTAATAAAAAAATAACAATGATAGT